>OMJU01000070.1 GCA_900299425.1 Candidatus Rokuibacteriota bacterium | reverse complement strand
TTATAATAGCCTCCAACAAAACTAAGGCTTGGTCGATATCCTGATTTTGCAGCAACTCATTATATCGGCGGTAATCCATCGGGTCAAAACCTATGGCTGTCGTGTTGTTTTGAGACTCTGAACGACGCTTTTGCAGCTCCAAATTAATAGATTGTAATTCAAGACTTGAGCGCCAAGCATCAGTAATGCTGTCTAAAATTACTTCAGCTCGATCCAAATCACCAATCTCAATATGGAGCTTTACTAAATCCACATAATAATCTTGGTCAAACCTGGTGAGCGCTTTAACGATAAGCAGTGATTTTTGATAAGCCCCTTGTTTGTGATAGATGTCGTACAAATTAGTTAGAGCCGCAATATTATAGTCTTGGTGTTGCTGAGCAAGCTCGTAGGCGATAATGGCCCGATCGTAGTCTTGGAGCAAGCTATAACTTTTGCCCTGCTCATAGGCCACTGCGCTTTTTTGCTCCAGAGTTAAATCCTGAATCCGCTCAGCAGCGCCCAATGCCTTTAAGGCCAATTCCGGATTTTCCATGGCACGGTGCTTTATAGACTCAAAATATAAAGTCATAAAGCGCTGAATATTTGCTGAGGCCTGAAGCTGAGTGCTGTCCTTTTGCCCAAAAAGCGCAGGCCCCATAAACAATAGAAAAAGCGCGATTGTGGCCTTTAACTTCATACCATTTGGGTGTAATCACCTAAACTTACCTTGGTGAATTGGCCATCATAAACCACATGATTGCCGATCATAGCATGGCTTAGCGCTGCATTGCTAATTTTTGTGTCGCCTTGAATGATACTATGCGTAATGGTGGCATTTTGGATAACCGTGTTAGGACCAATGGAGACGTATGGACCAATTTTACATCCGCGCAACACCACTCCATCAGCGATAAAACAAGGTTCCACAATCTGGGATTGTTCCAAGACTATATTTGCTCCGCGCATCACGGCGCCATCCTCATGCATGAAGCCCAGTATTTTGGTATTTGTTTCAACGGTAATTTCCTTGTTGCCACAATCCATCCAATGATCAACAGTACTGGTCTTAAAAACCTTCCCCTGAGCCATCATGGCCTTAATCCCGTCATTGATTTGATATTCGCCGCCATGTGTAATGCCCTGGTCAATCACCTTCTGAAGTTCTGCTTTTAGAACGCCGATGTCTTTAAAGTAATAAATACCTATGACCGCCTGATCACTCACAAAGTCTTGTGGCTTTTCAACAAGATCCGTGATGTGTCCCTGGTCATTTAAGGCCACAACGCCATAAGCCTGTGGGTCTTTGACTTTTTTAGTCCAAATCACGCTGTCGGCAGACTTGTCTAGGTCAAAGCTAGCACGAATCAAAGTGTCCGCGTAAACCACCACAGCGGGGCCCTCTAAAGATGGTGCCGCACACATAATGGCGTGGCCCGTACCCTTTGGGTCTAATTGTCGATAAATCGATGGCTTAGCCCCTAAATCACGTGCTAAAGCCTCAAGGGCGCTGACGGCCTCTGGGCCAAAAAAAGCAGGGTCTCCTAAAACAAATGCAACTTCTGTAATGGGTTCATCGAGCAAAGCCGCAATATCTCTAACCAAACGATGGACAATAGGCATGCCCGCCACTGGAATTAGCGGTTTTGGAACGGTTAAAGAGTGTGGTCGTAAACGGGATCCACGGCCCGCCATTGGGACTATTATTTTCATAGGTATTTTTATTCTATTGCAATGCCTTTAATTTATTTTACCCCTGTACTGCCAAAGCCTCCGCTCCCGCGATCGGTCTCTGACAAGGATTCTGTCAAACTCCACTGGGCACGTTCGTGTTTGGCAATAACTAGTTGGGCGATACGATCGCCATGATTCAGCGTAAAAGCGCTGTCCGATAAATTAACCAAAATCACGCCAATCTCACCGCGATAGTCCGCATCAATGGTTCCCGGGGCGTTGAGTACGGTAATGCCATGCTTGGCAGCCAAGCCACTGCGGGTGCGCACCTGGGCTTCATAACCCACTGGCAACTCTATGTACAAGCCGGTTTTAACAACCGCTCTCTGCATAGGGTCTAAAGTAATAGGCTGATCAGTAACTGCGCGTAAATCCATACCCGCTGAACGATCCGTCTCATAAGCAGGGGCTGGATGGCCGGATTTATTGATTAAGTTTATTTTCATATCACCGCGTTACTATTTCTTTTCTTTCAAGGTTATTCTGTCGCATTTCAGACACAGCTCACTGTTTGCCGGGATATGCCAAAACAGGTTTGAGCACAATGTCATGAATGACATAATAATAATCAATACCATCTTGTTCATATACCAAAACCCCTTGGTTTGGCTGTTTTACTTCATTCTGCCAAAGCTCAGGCAAACTGCAATCCTGAAGCACAACCTCAGACTTTGCTGGAACACTTAGATAACTCGCGTTAAACTCATCCGGCCTGCTTGGCTTGTTGATCACAGCTGCAGTTTGCTGCATATAGCACAATGATTTAAATACGACCTTATGACTCGGCGGGCTCAGTTCAAAACTCAGACGCATTCCAGAGGGCCCTTCAGGCGTTCCAGAAACCCAAGGTTGTGCTTGTGCCCAGACCAGCTCAAAAGGGGCTGTATGATCTTGAGCGACCTCTTTTCCTGATGCACATCCCGTTAAAACTATCACCAAAACGACCCGGTAAAGACGGCCTAAATGTTTTAACGCCTCAATTCGGCTGCCCCATATCACATATCCCATTCATTCCCGTGTTATTCTCTATAAAGGTATAAAAAAACCTCCCCAAATGGGGAGGTTCCTATGGTTTTAATGGTCTGCTCTCAGCGGGATTTATCCGTTAGAATAAGCCTGAAAATGTTTACCCGGCTAAAGCCTCTGCTCCACCAACGATTTCAAGAATTTCATTGGTAATGGAGGCTTGTCTTGCCTTGTTATACTCTAAAGTCAAACTATTTTTTAGTTCTTTAGCGTTGTCTGTCGCCTTGTGCATGGCCGTCATACGGGCGCCATGTTCACTCGCAACACTATCCCGAAGTGCCTTAAACAACTGTGTCTTCAGGCTTTTTGGAATCAGCT
>OMJU01000069.1 GCA_900299425.1 Candidatus Rokuibacteriota bacterium | reverse complement strand
GTGTAAATTTACGAATTCATCATCGAATGGATGATTTTATCGCAGATTATTCAACGAACAATCGAAATACCGACCACTTGTGACCTTGTACTTATTGTATTTTATCAGCGCTCGGCAGGATGATTCTGAGCGCACTGGTCATTAATTATCCCATTTACCGGCCTAAGCGCGCCTGAAGAATGGTCCGCATTTGCTGTTGAAGTTTTAGGGCCTCGGCAGCGGCTGCTTGAGCAAAGTCTTCTCCTTTACTGGCGTAAATTATTGCGCGTGAAGAGTTTACAAGTAGACCGACCTGATCATTCAAAGCGTGGTCGCAGACTTCCTTAAGGCTACCCCCTTGGGCACCAACACCGGGCACCAGTAAAAATGACTCCGGAACAATAGCGCGCACCCGCGATAGATACTCTGTTTTTGTGGCACCAACAACAAACATCAATCGCTGATGATTTTCATAAGTCTGTGCTGTTCTGAGCACCTGCTCGAATAAATCTTGTTCTGAATCACTAACCTGGAAATCAAATGCGCCTGGATTTGAGGTCAAGGCCAAAAGAATCACAAACTTTTTATCAAATGCCAAAAAAGGTTCAACTGAGTCGCGCCCCATGTAAGGCGCGATGGTCAAAGCGTCGAATCCCATCTGCTCAAAAAATGCTTTGGCATAGCGGGTGGAGGTATTTCCGATGTCTCCACGTTTTGCATCGGCAATGGTGAAAACTTCAGGATAATAAGTATTCAAATAATCTATGGTCTTTTCTAAGGCTTGCCAACCTTTAGTTCCATAGGATTCATAAAAAGCAGTATTTGGTTTATAAGCCACTGCCAAATGATGGGTAGCGTCAATAATTGCTTTGTTAAAGGCAAAAATTGGGTCCTCAGCCTCCTGAAGATGCGGCGGAATTTTATCCAAATCAACATCCAATCCGATACACAGAAAAGATGATTTGTCATGTATTGCCTGGGTGAGTTGTTGCTGAGTCATCAGTTTAGATTAAATACTAATTTCAATTAAAAGGTTTCTCCTGCTTCTTGCAATTTTTCTGTGTTACGCACCAGCTGTAACTCATCTATGATTTTTTGAATCTCCCCATCCATAATATTGCCCAAATCGTATAAAGTTAGGTTTATACGGTGGTCCGTAACACGTCCTTGAGGATAGTTATAGGTGCGTATTTTGGCACTTCTGTCACCAGAAGAGACCATGCTTTTTCGTTTTTGAGAATCAGCTTCCATCTTTTTGGCCAATTCAAGCTCGTATAGCCTAGAGCGCAATACCTTCAACGCCTTTTCGAGGTTTTTATGCGAGGACTTCTGATCCTGACAGCTCACAATCATACCGGTGGGTTCATGGTGCAGTTTAATGGCCGAATAGGTCGTGTTTACCGACTGCCCACCAGGCCCAGTAGAGGTTGTCCGCTCAATGCGCACCTCTGTCATATCGAGCTCTACATCAAACTCTTCGGCCTCAGGCAGAACCATCACAGTGGCCGCACTGGTGTGGACCCTACCTTGAGTCTCAGTTTGTGGGACCCTTTGGACGCGGTGCACTCCAGCTTCATACTTTAGGGTACCATATACATCTTCACCGTTAACCTCAAAAATTATTTCTTTAAAGCCCCCGCTGGTACCCTCATTATAGTCCACCACACTGACCTGCCATCCTTTTGATTCACAGTACTTTGTGTACATACGGTGTAAATCACCTGCAAATATACTGGCTTCATCTCCACCCGTACCTGCCCGAATTTCAACCACAGCATTCTTGGCATCTTCTGGGTCTTTGGGCACGAGTAAAAAGCGAATTTCTTCCTCGAGTTTTGGCTTTAATTCCTGAGCCGATTCAAGTTCCATTTTGGCCATTTCAATCATTTCAGCGTCGGTTTCACCGGATAATATCTCCTGAGCTTCATTAATGGCGTTTTGCATCGCAACATAAGCGTCGCGCTTTTCCATCAAAAGGGAAAGTTCCTTATACTCTTTGTTGAGCTGGATATATCTTTTTTGGTCACTAATGACCTCAGGTTGAATGATAAGATCGTTTATCTCATCAAATCGCTGCTTTACTATATTCAGTTTTTCTAGCATATACAGAGCATGCCCTATTGGATGGGCAAATTTACGTTAAATTTATGGCTAATAGCTAATGGTAATCGAAGCTTCCGTGCTCAGAGACAATGGTTAGTCCTTTTTGTTCTGATTCTAAAACACGCCCGACCACACGTGCCTGAATATTAAACTCGGCGGCAATATCAATAATTTGCTCGGCGAATTGAGCATCAAGATAGAATTCCATACGATGGCCCATATTGAATACTTGGTACATCTCTTTCCATGGGGTTTGACTCTCCTTTTGAATGAGCTCAAATAATGGTGGTGTTGGAAATAAATTGTCTTTCACAACGTGACCCCCACTTAAAAAATGTAGAATTTTGGTTTGGGCTCCACCACTACAATGCACCATTCCATTGATACTCGCTCGGCCTAATCTTTCAAATATAGCTTTGACCACAGGCGCATAAGTTCTTGTAGGAGACAAAACAAGTTTCCCGGCATCAATTGGGGAACCTTCGATGACATCAGTTAAATTTTTTGATCCCGAATACACGAGTTCTTCAGGGACCGCAGCATCGTAACTTTCTGGATAACGATGGGCAAGAGTCTTGTTAAATACATCATGGCGCGCTGAAGTAAGACCATTGCTGCCCATGCCCCCATTATATTCATGCTCATAGGTAGCCTGCCCAAAAGAAGCCAGCCCAACAATAACATTACCTGGTTTGATGTTTGCATTGTCGATTACCTCAGAGCGTTTGAGTCTGGCTGTCACTGTAGAATCTACAATTATTGTACGCACCAAGTCACCGACATCAGCGGTTTCTCCACCTGTAGCATGTATGGTCACGCCTTGAGCGCTGAGCTCATCGACTAATTCTTGCGTGCCCCCAATAATTGCTGAAAGCACTGCTCCGGGAATTAAGTTTTTATTGCGACCAATGGTTGAGGAAAGCAATATATTGTCTACTGCCCCAACACAGAGCAGATCGTCAATATTCATGATCAGGGCGTCCTGGGCAATACCCTTCCAAACCCCAAGATCTCCAGTCTCTCGCCAATACATATAAGCCAGTGAAGACTTGGTCCCTGCACCATCGGCATGCATCACCAAACAATGATCTGAACTGCCAGTTAAATAATCGGGAACTATCTTACAAAATGCTCCAGGAAACAGTCCTTTATCGACGTTTTCGATAGCCTTATGGACCTCGGATTTAGCCGAGGAAACACCGCGCTGGGCATAACGTTTTGAAATCTCTTGACTCATTAAGGCAAAGGTAAAAAAATAAAGGGGTTCAAAACCTCGGTTTCTGAACCCCTTTTCTCTTTTTCAAAACAATTTATCGTGTGAACAATAGTTCGCGGTATTTTACCAGTGGCCAAAGCTCATCGTCCACCAATAATTCTAGCTTATCACAGTGATAACGGATTACCTCAAATAATGGCTTAACGTGATCACAATAAGCAAAAGCACAAGCCTCCATATCCTCTAAAGCGTTTGCTTTTTTGCGCGCCTCGATCATCTCGGTAATACCTTTGTTGATCTGCTCGATGTGACCACTGATTTGTTCAATCAGGCTCATTTGTTCTGCAGCAACTTTTTTGAATCCATCACCATAGATATCCTTAAGACCCTGAACGTTTTCTATCAAAATATTTTGGTATCGGATCGCGGTAGGAATTACATGATTTCGGGCAATATCACCTAATATACGGCCTTCGATTTGGATGCGCTTGGCGTATTCTTCAACTTCGATTTCGTGGCGTGCCTCAATCTCTACTTTACTCATGATACCGAGTGTTTCGTATAAGTCTATTGCACGCTGTGAAACTTTGGCTTTAAGGGCCTTAGGGGTTGTTTTGTTGTTGCTCAAACCTCTTTTAGCCGCCTCATCTTCCCATGCTTGTCCATATCCATCTCCTTCAAAGCGAATGCGTTTTGAATCTTTGATGTATTCGCGCAAAACATTGAAGATCGCATCATCCTTTTTCATCTTTTTATCTGAAATAAGGGCGTCAACCTCAGCCTTAAATTCGATCAATTGCTTAGCGACAACCGCATTGAGTACCGTCATCGGATTAGCACAGTTTGCCGTGGACCCAACCGCGCGTAACTCAAACTTATTGCCGGTAAATGCAAAAGGTGAGGTACGGTTACGATCGGTATTGTCCAAAAGGATTTCTGGAATTTTACCTACCACATTTAACTTAAGCTCTGTTTTTTCTTGAGGAGAAAGTTTACCGTCGGTAACTTTTTCAAGTACATCTAAAACTTCTGTGAGCTGAGAGCCGATAAATACAGAAATTATCGCAGGTGGCGCTTCGTTAGCCCCTAAACGGTGATCATTGCTTGCACTAGCAATGGCCGCACGAATTAGCTCTTCGTATTCATTAACCGCTTTTATGGTATTGATAAAGAAGGTCAAAAACTGAAGATTCTTCATCGGAGTGCTTCCTGGGCTCAATAAGTTCACCCCAGTATCTGTAGCCAAAGACCAGTTATTGTGTTTTCCACTACCATTGATGCCTGCAAATGGTTTCTCATGGAAAATAACTTTAAAATTATGTCGATCGGCTACCTTATCCATGACATCCATCAAAAGTGAATTGTGATCCACGGCAAGGTTGGCCTCTTCAAAGATTGGCGCTAGCTCAAATTGATTCGGCGCCACCTCATTATGACGTGTTTTTACCGGCACACCCAAGAACATACATTCATTTTCCAAATCGCGCATGAAGTTTAAGACTCGAGTCGGGATTGAGCCAAAATAGTGGTCATCTAATTGCTGTCCTTTAGCAGATGAATGCCCTAATAAAGTACGTCCAGCTAATTTTAAATCTGGACGCGCCTCAACAAGCGCTTTGTCAATTAAGAAATACTCTTGCTCCCACCCCAGTGTAGCTACGACTTTTGATACCGATTTGTCAAAATATTTTGCAACCTCTGTTGCCGCTTGATCCACGGACTGAAGGGATCTTAAAAGTGGGGTTTTATTGTCTAAGGCCTCACCTGTATAGGCCACAAAGACAGTAGGAATACACAAAGTAGTGCCAAAAATAAACGCAGGTGATGTTGGATCCCAGGCGGTATATCCACGAGCTTCAAAGGTATTACGGATTCCTCCGTTAGGAAAACTCGAGGCATCTGGCTCTTGCTGCACAAGTTGTCCTCCTCCAAATTTTTCAATGGCTTGTCCCCCATCAACGGTTTCAAAAAAGGCATCGTGCTTCTCTGCAGTAGCTCCAGTTAATGGTTGGAACCAGTGCGTGTAATGGGTGGCCCCTTTGGCTATAGCCCATTCTTTCATTCCGTTAGAGATTTGATCGGCAACCGTGCGATCAATTTTTGTGCCTTTCAAAACAGCCTCCTGAACTGATTTAAAAGATTCCTTGGTCAAATATTGACGCATGGCGGTTTCGTTAAACACATTTTGACCGAAAATCTCGGAACGGCGCGCAGGTTCGGTAACGGATACTGGTCTGCGCCCAAGGGTTTCTTTGAGCGCTTGAAAACGTAAGGTAGACATAATCATTAAATTTATTGAATTACCCGGCAAATATAAGTTTATTCAACAAACAACCCCCTCAAATTTTCGGTTATATTATTAAAAATTAACCGAATTTTATTAACAACCCCCTAAAAAATAGGGTAAATGGAAAAATAACTTTTATTGAATGGTGGTCGTGATAAATACTGCGTAGGCTATCAACAGAAATAAGCCTTCGTAACGACCGATTCGATGGGGGCTAGGTAAAAGGATCAATACGAGCAATGCCACGGCAAAACCAATCATCCAATAAAGATCCAGAGGAAGAAACTCGGCTGCATTAATTTTTATAGGATGAATCATCGAAGTGAGTCCCAGTACACAGGCAATATTGAAGATATTAGAACCAATTAAATTGCCCAGTGACAAGGCCTTTTCTTTTTTTAAGGCCGCAATTACAGAGGCCGCAAGCTCAGGTATACTTGTCCCCACGGCAATTACTGTGACCGCAATCACGCGCTGACTCACCCCAAGTTGGGTGGCAATATCCACTGCACCTTTTACGAGCCATTCACTGCCGTAGTAAAGAGCTAACGCGCCTATTAGAAGCCAAACACCTATTTTAAAACCAGAGACCACGGCTAAGGTATCATCAAGACCTTCAATGGACTGCTCCTCTTGCATAGTTTCTCGCTTATTGCGCTTAATTAACATCAATAAGTAAACCCATAGACAGGCAAAAAGGCCAGAGCCCGCCCAAAACGAAATACCCTGATGATAGATCAACAAAAAAGTCAAAGCCAGGCTTACGGAAAACATAACCGGCCAATTAATTTTATAAAAATCGTGATCAATGGCTATCGGACTGATCAAGGCGGTAATGCCCAAAACAAGTCCAATATTTGCGATATTAGATCCAACCACATTGCCCAGTGCGATAGCACTAAAGCCATTTAAGGCTGCACTCAAGCTCACCAAGAGCTCTGGGGCAGAGGTGGCAAATGACACCACCGTAAGCCCGATTATCATTTTGGAAAGTTTCAATTTAAAGGACAAGCCGACAGCCGCACGCACCAAATATTCACCACCGACAACCAAAGCCGTTAGACCGATAAAGAGATATAAATAACTCATAATTTATTTGTTGCACGAAGATACAAATTAGGCCGAGCTACCTTGAGGCGAAGACCTTAATTTTTTTGTAATTTGGTCACAAATCAGTTTTTGATGAAACGCAGGATGTTTAAAATTCTCGCCCGTCTTAATAAGTTATTACTGCCGAGCTTCACGGCACAGCGCTTGGATCTGGCCAAAGCAAAAAAATGGCAATTGGCTATTATTGCTTATCGCTACTGGGTTACCACTAATGCTCTAGGTTAAAACCTGACCCTTTAAATCCTGTAGATCCTTAAAATTGATAAGCAAATTTAATGGGATAATCTTGGATCAAGTCCCTGCCCTTTAGCCCAACTAATTCGATAATAAAGCTGCACAAAACGACCTTACCTCCTAAGGCCTCAATTAATTTGATGGCGGCAGCAGCAGTCCCGCCCGTGGCCAAAACATCATCATGTAACAAAACACAATCCCCGGGCTTAATGGAATCAAGATGAATTTCAATAGTCGCACTGCCATACTCCAAATCATAAGATTGTTCCAGGGTTTGGTGTGGCAATTTTCCTTTTTTTCTAATGGGCACAAAGGCACAATTGAGGGCTTGTGCTAGCAAAGGCCCCATAATAAATCCGCGAGACTCAATACCCACCACACAGTCAACGGCTGTATGTGCATCTGGCAACATTAACTCTATGCAGTCTTTAATGCCTTGTGGGTTTTTTAATAAGGGGGTAATGTCCTTGAACTGTATCCCAGGCTTTGGAAAGTCAGCAATGGTTCTGATCAATGTTTTATCTTGTTTCATAAGAACACTAAATTACAAAATTACACAGCCCTTGAAGTACCGCTCACTGTATTTCGATCACAACTCAGTGTAAGGGATCCCCGATAAATGATTTTCGATAGATTTTTTTAGTTAATTTTAAGCATTAACAATCAATAACTTCTAACCACAAACACCGCCTGAGACTATGATCACCAAGACCACCAAAAGTTTTTTACTAGGAATAACTGCGCTTTTGTACAGTTTTAGCTTATCTGCTCAAATTCCGCAAGACGGATTACAAGGCTACTACAAACTCGACGGCAATGACTATGCTAACTATAGCGGTCAAAATAGTGTTCCTCTGGACCCCTACCCAACGGGCGGGTTTCTACTCCCAGCGCAAAATCGATATGGTGAACCAGATATGGCTCTTAAACTGATCAATCAATTTTTAGACACTCAATCTGAGCCGAGCATTTATGACTTCAGTACAGGAAACGCGATGTCTTTATGTGCCTGGATGAAAATTGATGAAACGATTATTGATTGGACTGGTGTTCTGAACAATTGGGCTGATTTTGGCATCGGTGGTTATTACCTAGGGATCACCCCAAATCAAGAAATCCGTTGGAATATCAATGCTGATCCGCCAATAGACAGTGCACCGGTGATCACAGGGGTATGGATGCATGTGGCTGCCATTTACGATGGCAATACAGCCTACCTATATATAGACGGCAATCTCGCAGCGCAGCGCGTTTTTGGTATTAATTTACTGGCCAGTGTTTATCCATTTACTGTGGGCACTCAGGCCAATGTGCCCAACAATATTTTTCCCGGGGTCTTAGACGATATATTAATTTACAACCGGGCCTTGAGCGGACAAGAAGTTATCGATATTGTTGAGGCACTTTCTATAGATGATTTGGAGGCCTTTCAGCGCGGAATTCGCTTGGGTCCCAACCCAACGAGTGGACCGTTACAATTATCTTACGACGCAAACTTGGGCCGCATTGTAGCTCTCGAGGTCTATGATTTAAAAGGAGCTTTGGTATTAGAAAAATCGATTGAGGAATCAGCACATCAATTTGATATAGGTTCCTTTGCCACGGGTACTTACACTTTTGAATTTACCACTGCCGACGGTCAAAAAGTCCAGAAGAAAATCATAAAAAACTAAAGACTTTTTAGCATGCATGGGCGATATTTTATAGGGCTTGGACTGATGTCCATGATCATGGTGGGTTGTGCTGAAGAAAAGACCCAAGGTTCCCAAAAAACAGATGCTCAATCCAGTGAGGTTTTAATCCCGAGTGAGGCCTCAGAAAAGAGCCAGGCTTCAATCAACCAAAGCATTCAAGTAGAAACATTAATAAAAACCACGCAAAGTTGGAATGAGAGTCCCTTACCCAATTACAATCCAGAACATCCAGAAATAACCGCCCTGCGCATCACCAT
>OMJU01000068.1 GCA_900299425.1 Candidatus Rokuibacteriota bacterium | reverse complement strand
CGCCGGGCCTCGGACTTTATGATTTGGGCATGTTTGTGTTTTAGATCCATGGATCGTCTTAATGATCTATTCTGGGGGTCTTTTTACAAGCACATCACCGTTACTAAGACCTAGGGGTTTTTTGTATTTCAGGTACTAAACAAGCCTTGTTGATCCGCCGGCTTTTGCATGCCCAGATGACGGTAAGCAAATTCTGTTACCGCACGACCACGTGGGGTGCGCACAATAAAGCCTTGCTGAATTAAAAACGGCTCGTAGACCTCCTCAATTGTCTCAGCACTCTCCGAAACAGCAGTGGCTAATGTGGTAATCCCTACAGGGCCCCCTTTGAATTTTTCAATGATGGTTGTCAAGATTTTATTGTCCATATCATCTAGACCAAAGGCATCTACATTGAGCTGTTTCAGGGCAAATTTGGCGATATTAATATCTATATGACCATCACCTTTTATTTGTGCAAAATCGCGAACACGACGCAGCAATGCATTTGCAATTCTTGGGGTTCCACGACTGCGACCTGCGATTTCGATCGCGGCCTCCATACTGATGCCTACATTTAAAATTCCCGCACTGCGCTGCACTATGGTGGTTAGGAGTTCTGTACTGTAATATTCCAAGCGAGAGGCGATGCCAAAACGCGCCCGCATGGGCGCGGTCAGGAGGCCAGAACGTGTGGTGGCCCCCACTAGGGTAAACGGATTCAGGGTAATCTGAACTGTACGTGCATTGGGTCCCGATTCTATCATGATATCGATCTTGTAGTCCTCCATGGCGCTGTACAAATATTCCTCTACTATTGGACTGAGTCGATGAATTTCGTCAATAAACAATACATCGCGCTCCTCAAGGTTGGTGAGTAAACCCGCCAGGTCCCCTGGTTTATCCAAAACTGGGCCTGAGGTCACCTTTATACCCACATTAAGTTCACTGGCAAGTATATGCGCCAATGTGGTCTTCCCTAAACCTGGAGGCCCGTGAAATAAGGTATGATCCAAAGCTTCATCCCGCTGATTGGCCGCAGCCACAAAAATCTTGAGATTTTCTAAGGCTTGATCCTGCCCGGTAAAATCGTCAAAGCTCAGTGGCCTTAACTTCTTTTCAATGTCTAGGTCTTGTGGACTAAGATTTTGGTCTGTAGGATCTAAATGCTCGTTCATAAAAACAAATATACAAAGTGTTATTCATGCACTGCCATAAAAAAACCCCTACACATTGGCAGGGGCTCTTTTTAAATATTGAACACAATTAATCTTAAGGCAGTCTTGCGGCAGATTTAGTGATTCATTTCCTCTTCATTGTCTTGAAGTGGTAGATCTTGTGGGGTAAAATCCTGACCAGGCACTACATAATCGCTATCATCAGTATTGCGCTCGCTGTAATCATATGCCCAGCGATGTACAGAAGGAATAGGACCGTCCCAGTTTCCATGGATGTGGTGCACTTCTGCAGTCCATTCAAGCGTATTTGATTTCCAAGGATTTTTTGGTCCTAGTTTTCCGAAGAACATGGAAGAAATAAAATTGTACAAGAACACCAATTGAGCTGCAGCAGCGATAAAGGCAAAGATGGTAATGATCACATTGACATCTGCCAAGTCATCAAAGTACGGGAAAGCTGTATTGGTATAATAACGACGAGGCAATCCTGCCATACCGATAAAGTGCATCGGGAAAAATACCCCATATGCGCCAATAGCGGTTACCCAGAAGTGAACATAACCGAGGTTCTTATTCATCATACGCCCTTCAAACATCTTTGGGAACCAGTGGTATACCCCAGCAAAAAGACCATAAAGTGCAGAGATCCCCATTACCAAGTGGAAGTGAGCTACCACAAAGTATGTATCGTGTACATTGATGTCCAAAGCACTATCCCCAAGAATGATACCAGTAAGACCTCCCGTAATGAAGGTGGATACTAGACCGATGGAGAACAGCATCGCTGGATTCATCTGCAAATTACCTTTCCAAAGCGTGGTGATGTAGTTGAAGGCCTTAACTGCTGATGGAATGGCGATAAGTAGTGTTGTAAAGGTAAATACCGATCCCAAGAAAGGATTCATACCCGAGATAAACATATGGTGTCCCCATACGATAGTCGACAAAAACGCAATGGCAATAATAGACGCAACCATAGCGCGATATCCGAATATCGGTTTACGTGCATTTGTGGCGATAACCTCAGAGGTGATCCCTAATGCCGGTAGTAGAACAATGTATACCTCAGGGTGCCCTAGGAACCAAAATAAGTGTTCGTAAAGCACAGGTGACCCCCCTTGATGGTGCAATACTTCTCCTGCAATATAAATGTCACTTAGGAAAAATGAGGTACCGAAGCTTCGATCCATAATCAACATAAGTGCCGCAGACAAAAGTACTGGGAAAGACACAACACCAATAATTGCTGTGACAAAGAAGGCCCAGATGGTAAGCGGTAAGCGCGTCATGGACATTCCTTTGGTCCGCAAATTAATTACGGTAACTATATAATTTAATGATCCCAATAAAGATGAAGCGATGAAAATAGCCATAGACACAAGCCAAAGGGTCATCCCCGCACCTGAACCAGGAATGGCTTGTGGTAAGGCACTCAGTGGTGGATAGATCGTCCATCCCGCAGAAGCTGGTCCTGCCTCTACAAACAAAGACATAACCATGATTAAGCTCGAAAGGAAGAACAACCAAAAAGAAACCATGTTCAAGAAACCTGAGGCCATATCTCGTGCCCCGATTTGCAATGGAATAAGTAAGTTACTAAATGTTCCACTCAAACCTGCCGTCAATACAAAAAAGACCATAATGGTTCCGTGTATAGTAACCAAAGCCAAGTATACGCTTGGATCCATTACACCATCCAATCCCCACTTTCCAAGCAATACTTCGTAAATTGGAAATTGTTTGTCTGGCCAAGCCAACTGCATTCTGAATATTAAGGACATCGCGATCCCGATGATTCCCATAAACAAACCTGTAATCAGGTATTGTTTTGAGATCATTTTGTGATCTTGACTAAGGATGTATTTGGTGACAAAAGTCTCCTTGTGATGATGTCCGTGATCCTCGTGCTGGTCTACTGCTAAATCATGTGCGTGTGCTGACATATCTTTTTTGATTTTTTTATTTTACTACTAGAGTTTTGGCTACGGATCCTTGCTCAGCAAGCCATGCGTCAAACTCCTCTTGAGTCTCCACTACAATCTTCATCTGCATGTTGTAATGGTTGTTCCCACAAATCTTATTACACAACAATAGGTAATCAAATTCATAAGGGGCTAAAGCCTCATCTCCTTGAGCTTCCAAAACCTTACTTTTCTCTCTACGAATATTATTGATGTCCTGTACTTTGGCCACCATATCCTCGTTCATTCTCATGTCCTGAGTGGTCATAGTCGGTGTAAATGCAAATTGAGTCACCATCCCAGGAACACAGTTCATCTGTGCACGGAAGTGTGGCATGTAGGCCGAGTGCAATACATCTTGAGAACGCATTTTAAACAATACCTTCTTGCCTACAGGTAAGTGCAGTTCAGAAACTACAATATCATCTTGACTGTTAGGGTCCGCTAAATCGATTCCCAAAACATTGGTGCCCTCAATAAGTCGGACATTGGCATCACCCAATACATTATCCGTTCCGCTGTAACGGGCGCGCCAATCAAATTGATAAGCATATAATTCGACAACCATTGGATCTTCATCTGGCTCTAAATTCATAATGTCAGACCAAGTAAATAGACCATAGATGATTAATCCCGCTAACACAATCACAGGAATGATTGTCCAGATAAATTCTAATTTATCGTTGTCGGCGAAAAAAGTTGCCTTCTGACCTTGGCGCCCATGGTACTTATAAGCAAAGAAATGCAATAGCCATTGGGTGATGATTCCCACCACAAAAATCAATACCATTGATATCAACCACAATTGGTCAATATCTACACCATGTTCCGAGGCGGCTTGCGGCAAGAACACTTTACTCCATTTGTAATGAGAAATAAAGGCCAAGACGTAAATAAAGACAACAAACATGAGCATGAGCTTACCGTTGATTTTATTGTCTTGATCATTAGCGATTTCGTCTGAAGTATCTGACTTTGGTTTAGAGAGTTCGAATATTTTGGACATCTGCCAAAGGGCAACTCCAAAAAGAACGATTACTAATACTACTAAAAATGCGGTCATCGTATGTCTGCTTTATACGTTTAATTAATAATGAAAATGCTTACTCTCCTTAATGAATGGATTGTTTTTCGGCGTCAATGGCGCTTTGGTTAATGTGGTGAATACCACATAAACAAATAATCCGAAGAAGAACATTAAAGCGCCTATTTCAGGTACCCCAATTGTCCAGCTTTGACCTACTGTGGCCGGCATTACCATATTGAATACATCTAAATAGTGCCCAGCAAGTATCACAATCCCAGCCATCACCACAAACCAATTCACACGCTTGTAATCACTATTCATGAGCAACAATAATGGGAACACAAAATTCATCGCGATCATGCCAAAAAATGGAAGCTTATAATCTTCGATACGGGTCACAAAGTAAGTTACCTCCTCTGGGATATCCGCATACCAAATCAACATGAATTGAGAGAACCACAAATAAGTCCAAAAAATACTGAAGGCAAACATAAACTTAGCCAAGTCATGAATATGACTGTCATTAACTTCCTCCAGGTATCCTTGTGACTTCAGGTAAATCGTAACAAGGGCGATTACAGTAATGGCACAAACCATCATGCCTGCAAAAACATACCAGCCAAAAAGAGTGCTGAACCAGTGCGGGTCAAAACTCATGATCCAATCCCATGACATGATTGATTCAGTGACGATAAAGAATACTAAGAATCCCGCCGAAAGCTTGAAGTTTTTCTTGAAAAAACTCTGATCCTGCGCAGTGTCATCGGCCAAGGAGTATTTACGAGACAACCAGCGATAAGCGTTCCAGCCTAATAAGAAAAACAATGCGCGTATCATAAAGAATGGCACATTGAGGCAGCCGCTCTTTCCAGCAATAATTTTGTCGTAATGCGTACTCTCTGGATTGACGAGCTCTGGATCCATCCAGTGGAAAATATGGCTAAGACCTAGTGCAGAGGCTAGTAACAATACCAAAACACCCACAGAGGCCACGGGCAAATAACCGGTTACACCTTCCATAACTCGGAATAAAATTGGTGACCAACCTGCCTGAGCTGCGTATTGAATTGCGTAGAACGCTAAAGCCCCGAGCGCAATCATAAAAAAGAAGAATGAAGCAATGTAGAGCGCAGACCAAGGACGGTTTTGTATTTGATGCATCACATGCTCTAAATGCTCTTGATGAGGATCCGCAGTGGCGTGGGCCATGTCATGACCTGCTTCCTCTGCGTGATGACCTTCTGCCATGTGCATTTCTCCTTCGTGGGTTTCTTCATGATTTGACATCTCATGACCTTCAGCAGCATGACCCTGTCCATGATGCGCATCGGCCATCATCGCAGCCACATCCTCTGTAGTCTTAGGTACAGACAAAAAACCAGCAATGATTCCTAAGGCTCCTAAAACCATAAAAACCAGTGCAAATACTTTTAATTTATTGGGTAGCGTGTACATATCTTTTGCGATTCTCTTAGTCCTATTGTTTTTCTTGAGTTTCGTGCTGGAGCAATGGCGTTCCCTCGAGAGTTGCCTTTAAATTCATTACGTGCTGCGTAATGGCCCAACGCTCTTCTTGATTGGTTTGCGATGCATAAGATCCCATCGAGTTAAGTCCGTACATCTGCACGTGGTAAACTCCTCCCTCTGTAATCAGACGACCTGGATCGGCATAACTCGGGATACCCAAGATTTTTTTGCGCTTGACCAAAATTCCTTGACCATCTCCCTTTTCTCCGTGGCAAACAGCACAATAAATGTCATAAAGGGCCTTTCCTTTGTCCAAGCTCTCCTGTGTCACGGCCAAAGGATTTTTTAGACTTGCTTTTGCCTCATTTAGCCCTTCGGTTGTATTAGGGTAATCGTATGGTTCCCATCCACGAGGAATACTGCCCTCTGCGGGTAACATTGCTTCTTGCCCTGAAGGGAATACATCATAAGCGCCATAGGTCTCGTAGCCAACTGGACGATACATATTTGGCATGTACTGATAATTTGGCTTTGCGGAATCAAAACACGAGGTCATGATCAACGCCGCTAGGGTCATTATCGTGAAATTAATCGTATTCTTCATATCAATGGGCTTGCTCTTGTTCAACTATATTTATTTCTACAGCACCTGTGGCCTCCAAAACTTTCATCATGGCATCGACATCGCCGTGTCCCGCATCAATAGCCATGAGAAAATGATCATCCGTAGTGCGTGGATCAGGATTTTCAGCCTTTTTAAATGGCCAAAGTTTACTGCGCATATAAAAGGTAATCACCATTAAGTGCGCGGCAAAAAACACCGTCATTTCGAACATGATAGGAACAAATGCCGGCATATTTTCTAGGTAACTGAAACTTGGTTTCCCCCCGATATCTTGCGGCCAGTCCTTGATCATGATAAAGTTCATCATTAAGATCGCAACAGTCAATCCCAATACCCCATACATAAATGAAGTAATAGCTATGCGTGTTCCTTCAAGACCCATTGCCTTATCGAGTCCGTGTACAGGAAAAGGAGTGTATATTTCCTCAATATGATAGTGCTCGGCACGAACGGTTTTGACGGCATTCATTAGAATATCATCGTCATTGTAAAGCGCGTGAATTACTTTCGAGGCCATAATTAACTTTTTTTAGAGTTTTTGCCTTTGGCAGCGGTAGCTTTGGGCATCACATAATGTTTGGCGTCATCTCCTTCTTTTTCGCGAAGTGTTTTATAAGTACTTCCTGAAGTTTTCAATATCGATTTTACTTCAGCCTGTGCGATAACCGGGAATGTTCTGGAATACAAAAGAAATAAGACAAAGAAGAATCCAATGGTACCAATGAAAATTCCAATATCCACAAAAGTCGGAGAGAACATTGTCCATGATGAGGTCAAATAATCACGGTGTAATGAAGTCACTATGATTACAAAACGCTCAAACCACATCCCGATATTTACAACAATCGAAATAAAGAATGAGAACATAATGCTGGTACGTAGTTTTTTAAACCACATAAATTGAGGCGAAAAGACATTACAAGTCATCATTGACCAATAGGCCCACCAGTAAGGACCTGTGGCCCGATTCAAGAAGGCATATTGTTCGTATTCAACTCCTGAATACCAAGCGATGAATAACTCAGTGATATAAGCCACACCAACTATCGAACCAGTAATCATGATTACGATATTCATCAACTCGATATGTTGTATGGTGATGTAATTTTCTAGGTGTGACACCTTACGCATGATGATCAGCAGGGTATTTACCATAGCAAATCCAGAGAAAATCGCTCCTGCCACAAAGTAAGGAGGGAAAATCGTCGTGTGCCATCCTGGGATTACAGAGGTCGCGAAGTCAAAAGATACGATAGTGTGTACAGAGAGTACCAGCGGCGTTGCTAATCCAGCCAGTACCAAAGAAACTTCTTCAAAACGCTGCCAATCCTTAGCACGACCACTCCATCCAAAAGAAAGAATACTGTAAACGCGTTTTGTAAACGGAGTAATAGCGCGGTCACGGATCATGGCGAAATCAGGTAATAGCCCAGTCCACCAAAACACTAGAGATACTGATAAATAGGTCGATATCGCAAAAACGTCCCACAAGAGTGGTGAGTTAAAGTTCACCCAAAGGGAACCAAATTGATTTGGAATTGGCAAAACCCAATAAGCCAACCATGGCCGGCCCATGTGAATGATTGGGAAAAGCCCAGCCTGGATTACTGAGAAAATCGTCATGGCCTCAGCT
Source organism: Candidatus Rokuibacteriota bacterium (assembly GCA_900299425.1). Classification (GTDB taxonomy): domain Bacteria; phylum Bacteroidota; class Bacteroidia; order Flavobacteriales; family Flavobacteriaceae; genus BACL21. Next base: position 12,574 of record OMJU01000068.1, on the reverse strand, counting down.
GATCGGTTGATGGCCATACGCCACTTTTGACGGAACAATAACAAAACCGCAGAAATCAGGGTTCCTGCGTGTCCGATACCAACCCACCAAACAAAGTTAGTGATGTCCCACGCCCAGTTAACCGTCTTGTTGAGTCCCCAAACACCAATCCCGGTAGAGATCGTGTAAATGATACACCCCAATCCCCATAAAAATGCGGTCAGAGCGATGGAAAAGACTATCCACCAAGACTTGTTGGCCTTGCCCTCTACAGGAGCCGCTACATCGACAGTTACGTCGTGGTAGGTCTTGTCTCCCGTAACTAGGGGTCTTCTAATAGGTGCTTCGTAATGCGACGCCATATCTATAATTGAATTTCTTTAATTTATGCTTCGTTTGTATTTCTCACCTTGGCTTGGTAAAAGACATTTGGCTTAGTGCCTACTGCCTCCAGCAAGTGATACATTCTATCGTCTTCTTTCAAGGCAGCTACCGCACTGTGCTCATCATTGATGTCACCAAACTGAATGGCACCAGTCTCACAAGCCGCTGAACAGGCTGTTTTGAATTCTCCGTCTTTGATTACTCGTCCGTCACGCTTAGCATCCAAAATAGTCTTTTGTGTCATTTGAATACACATAGAACATTTCTCCATAACCCCACGAGAACGCACCACTACGTCTGGATTCAGTACCATGCGGCCCAAATCATTATTCATGTGATAGTCAAACTCTTCATTTTCGGCGTATAAGAACCAGTTGAAACGACGTACTTTATAAGGACAGTTGTTCGCACAATAACGGGTACCCACACAACGGTTATAGGCCATATGGTTTTGTCCTTGGCGTCCGTGAGAAGTTGCCGCTACTGGACATACAGTCTCACATGGTGCGTGATTACAGTGCTGACACATAACTGGTTGGAAGGCCACCTGCGGATTATCTGCTGCCTGCTCCATTTCGGCAAATTCCGAAAGCGAACTGCTTAAACCAGAGATATTGTCTTTCTTGTCTGCATCGCCAGCGAAACTATCTTCACTAGAATAATAGCGGTCAATACGCAACCAGTGCATATCACGGCTACGGCGCATTTCGCTTTTTCCAACTACAGGAACGTTGTTCTCCGCATGACAAGCAATCACACAAGCACCACAACCCGTACAGGCATTTAAGTCGATAGACAGGTTGAAGTGATGGCCTACAGAACGATCAAATGAATCCCATAAATCTGCCTCTGGAGAGGTAACAGGAATTTCTTTGTGATCCTTAGAAACCGTTGGAACTGCATTCCAATAGTCCTTATCTTTTGTGTTAAATATTTCAAGAGTGGTTTCACGAATAATATCGCGGCCCATCATGGTATTGTGCAACTGGATGCAGGCAAATTCATGCGTCCCAGCTACTTTCTCAATACTTACCGCTTGTACACTACTGAACTCATTATATAGGACATATGCGTTGACTCCTGTCTGCATTTCAGACTGGATTGAGGCCTTTTGGCCATAACCAAATGCCAAGCCAACAGTGCCTGGGGCCTGACCTGGCTGAATCAACACAGGAACTTTTTCTAAAACTGCATCTCCTGCAGTAACGTTTACATAATCTCCGTTTAAGGCACCATTGGCTACATGTGTATTGGTCAAGCCAAGACTTGCGGCATCGGCAGCAGAAACAGTTAAATAGTTATCCCAAGTCGCTCTTGATATTGGATCAGGAAGTTCTTGAAGCCAAGGATTATTGGCTTGACGACCGTCCCCTAGTCCAGTTTTTGTGTAGAGACACAACGCCATAGCATCTCCAGTATCGAAATGACGTGCAGGTGTTCCAGTCTCAGGCAAGCTGCCGTAGTCTGCAGTGTAGTTACTGCTGAACACCCCATCGTGCAGCGCTTTACTCCATGAAGCACCGGAAAGAATATTGTTTTGCCAGAAGGCTTTTAAGTAATCGTAATAACTTTGGGTAGACCCTGTCCAGGCCAGCATACAATCTTGGAACTGACGGGTATTGAATAAAGGACGAATCGTAGGTTGTACCAGAGAGAACATCCCTTTTTTGGCTTCTACATCACCCCATGTCTCGAGATAATGAGGCGTCGTCGCTACAAACTTTGCAGCAGCAGCAGTTTCATCCGCTCGCATGGCAAAAGCTAAAGTGAACTCAAGGTTTTTGTAGGCCTCGGTAAAAGCGGAATCTGGGAAGGCGTAGAGTGGATTAACACCAGCGGTAATCAAACCTTTGATGCTACCATTTTTCACCCCATCAATGACGCTTTGTACCTTGGTCGTTGATCCAGAAAACTTCATGTTTGGACGGGTAGCATCCATCACCTCAGAACCAAGGGAAGTATTATAGTTTAATACTTTCTTTTGAGCCATAGGGCATGGCAAACCACAAACGAGAACGCCTTTGCTGCCTGCTTTTTCTAATTGACGTTTGGCTTGCTCAGCCGCTGGTCGAATAGCCTCAGGCACATCAGCAAGCGCCTTGGCACCAGTAATATAGCCTAACACCGCTGCTTGTTGTGCTGGTGAGGCTGGAACTCGCTTGTCTGCGTTAGCTCCACTCAAACTCATATTGGCTTCAAATTGAATATGACGCGACATACGTCCATCTTTTGGGATACGGCTTTTTGCATATCCTGCCTCAAAACCGCCTCCTTGCCAATCGCCTAAGAAATCAGCACCAATAGAAACTATAGTTGAGGCTTTACTGAAGTCATAGTCAGCCAAAGCACGCATTCCATAAACTTCCTGGAAAGCATCTAGAGCCTCACTTGCCGAGACCATATCATAGGTCACGTGCTTTACGTTTTGATATTTTGAGGTGAATGCCTTAACCAAAGATGCAGTACTAGGACTCGCAAAACTTTGGGTCAACAAGATTACCTCTGCACCGTTTAAGGCTGTTAGACCACTCGATACAGCAGCATCCAAATCATCCCAGGTAGCGTCTTGACCGTTAACTTGTGGCCCCATCAAACGGTTTTTGTCATACATCGACAAAACTGAGGCGTGAACCCGTGCGTTTACTCCGCCGATTTCACCACCCAAATCATTGCGCTCAATTTTAATAGGGCGACCTTCTCTGGTTTTCACTAAAACTGAGGCAAAGTCAAATCCATCAGATATGGTTGTCGCGTAATAATTTGCTACACCAGGAACAATTTCATCCGGTGCAACTACATAAGGAATCGATTTTATTACCGGTCCTTCGCAGGCCGCCAAAGAAGCTGCCGCTGTAGAAAAGCCTACGTACTTTAGAAAATCACGACGCGTAGTCGAAGAATTTTCAAGTACTGCCTTATCTCCTAAAAACTGATCGGTAGGAATGGGCTGTGCAAACTCGTTTTGCTTGAGGGACTCAACCACCGTGCTTTCTGGGTTTAACTCCTCAATACTTTTCCAATATTTCTTATTTGATGCCATAATATGCGCTCTGAAAATTCTGATCTAAATTAGTAGTGACATTTACCACATTCTAGGCCGCCCATCTGCGCTGCCGTCAATTTGTCTACTCCGTACTTCTTGGATAACTCCTCATGTATGTGCTCGTAATACGCGTTATCCTTAACTTGGATATTGGTTTCACGGTGACAGTTGATACACCAGCCCATGGTCAAAGGAGCATATTGATACATGATTTCCATTTCCTCTACAGGACCATGACACGTCTGGCACTCTACACCAGCTACAGTTACGTGCTGTGAGTGATTGAAATAAGCAAAGTCAGGTAAGTTATGGATTCGGATCCATTGAACTGGCTGAGTTGCCCCGGTGTAAGATTGGGTGTTTTCATCCCATCCGACAGCAGCGTATAACTTTTTAATTTCGGCGTTGTAATCTACACCATATTCGTTTTTACCTTCAGCAAGGGTTTCTTCAGCAACCTCCCCAATATTTTTGTGACAATTCATACACACATTGAGCGATGGAATACCTGAATGTTTGCTCTTGCGGGCTGAACTGTGACAATAGTTACAATCGATCTGATTGTCCCCCGCGTGGATTCTGTGCGAATAGTGGATCGGTTGTACTGGCTCATAGCCCTGATCTATCCCGACCTGCATTAGGTATCCATAAGCGAAATAACCAGAGGACAACAAGAAGAAAATCGCTGTAACCAGAACCAAAAACTGATTTTCTACAAACAATTTCCAAACAGGAACGCGAGCAGGTTTTTCTTCATAAACCACCCCATTAGCCTCTGCGATGCGGCGCAGCGTTTTGTTCACTAAAAACAACATTACCACCAAAAGCATGAAGACTAAGGCCAAAACAGCCAAAATGATGTCATTGGAAACCCCACCCGAATTTGCCGTGGTGGTAGCTGTAGTTACAGCAGCAACAACCGGCGCCTTTTTTGGGGTGTAGGTATAGGCAATGATATTGTCGATGTCTGCGTTGCTCAATTGTGGAAAGGAGGTCATTACGGCACCATTGTACTCATTGTAAATGGCATTGGCTTTTGCGTCGCCTGACTTCACCATGTCTTGGCTATTTTTGACCCAAGAGTAAAGCCACTCCCGATCGTACTTGTCTCCTACTTGAAACAAAGCAGGTCCTGTAGCTTTTTTGTACAATTTGTGACATGCAGCACAGTTGGCATTAAATAAATTTTCACCAGCAACAGTGTCTACAGCCTGCATCACAGGCAAGGTAATTGAGGCATTTGCACGTGGCGTGAAAGTGAAGGCCAAAACTGTGAAGAGCAATATAGAAAACACCTTCGCAGTTAGATTTCGGTAAGATACCTGTTCCATAGAATCAGTTAAATTATGGTCCATACAATTGAGGCGCAATAAGTTGAGAAAATCTGTGTTAAAACTACACTAATTGTCACCTAAAAAATAATTGTGCAAAAGTACGTTATTAAGTCGATTTTGAAAATTATGTACGTGGCCTAAAAACTAATTTATAATTATTCTAAATAAAGATTTTTTCTGTACGGGCATTTAATATTTTACATTTGTTATTCAAGACGCTAAGCATGTTGATTTTTTCCATCAAAAAACCGATTAAAACACTTTTTTTACTCGGACTGTTTTTAAGCTTTCAGGTTCAGGCGCAACACGATAATGTGCGTCGTGATGCACGTCTTGATTCCCTTTTGCAAATTAAGATTGACATGCAAAAAGGGCATATGCTAGGAGCGCATTATACCATTCAAATTCACTCAGGCGTCCTGAGTGACGGACAAAAAATAATGGAAGATTTTAAGGCCAATTTCCCAGATTGGCCAGTCATGGTGCATTATGAAACACCAAATTACAAGGTTTGGGCGGGTAACTTCAGTGTTCGACTCAATGCGGATCAAGCCCTTAAGGCCATACAACGAAAATTCCCAACGGCCTTTATTTTTAAGCCGGCGTTGATGCGCAAAGAAACTTCCACCACCGAGTCAGATGACCCTGAAAATCAGAATCCAAAGGACCCCAAAGCCTCAGCTAAACAATAAATTTACTTGAGTTTTTTCTTAACCTCAACCTCTTGGAATGCTTCGATCACATCACCGATGTTGATGTCGTTATAGTTTTTCACCTGCATACCACAATCGTAGCCTTTGGACACCTCTTTTACGTCATCTTTAAAACGCTTGAGTGAATCCAAAACACCGGTGTAAATAACCACACCCTCGCGTATTAATCGGACCCCAGAATTGCGGAAAATTTTTCCACTGAGTACCATACATCCAGCCACTGTTCCCACTTTGGAAATCTTGAAGGTTTCGCGAATTTCTGCAGTTCCTGTAACTTCTTCGCGAAGCTCCGGAGACAACATCCCTTCCATAGCGTCTTTCAAGTCATTGATGGCATCATAGATGATAGAATAACTTCTGATGTCAATTTCTTCTTTGTCCGCTAATTGGCGTGCATTACCCATTGGACGAACATTGAACCCAATAATGATTGCATCTGATGCGGAAGCCAGAAGAACGTCGCTTTCAGTAATGGCCCCGACACCTTTGTGAATAATATTTACTTGGATTTCCTCTGTCGACAACTTTAAGAAAGAGTCCGTAAGGGCTTCCACAGATCCATCCACATCTCCTTTGAGGATAATGTTGAGCTCTTTGAAATCACCTAGGGCAATACGACGGCCGATTTCATCCAATGTTATATGACGTTGAGTACGGACGGACTGCTCACGTTGAAGCTGTGTACGCTTAGTGGCAATAGCCTTGGCTTCGCGTTCATCTTCAAATACATTGAACTTATCCCCTGCTTGCGGTGCACCATCCAAACCTAATATTGAGACAGGTGTCGCAGGTCCTGCTTCCTTAACAACATGACCACGCTCATCGTGCATGGCTTTAACTTTACCACTGTGCTGACCAGCCAAAACAAAATCTCCGACGCGCAGCGTTCCACCCTGAACGAGAATGGTAGATACATAACCGCGGCCCTTGTCCAGGAACGCCTCGACCACCGTACCATTTGCCAATTTCGATGGGTTGGCTTTAAGTTCTAACAACTCAGCTTCGAGCAAGACTTTTTCTAGAAGTTCCGAGACACCCTGTCCAGTTTTGGCTGAAATATCTTGTGATTGAACTTTACCACCCCAGTCTTCTACAAGTAGATTCATGTTTGCCAATCCTTCTTTAATTTTATCAGGATTTGCATTGGGTCGGTCTATTTTATTGATCGCAAAAACAATAGGAACGCCAGCGGCTTGCGCATGGGCAATAGCTTCTTTGGTTTGCGGCATAATGTCGTCATCAGCTGCAATAACAATGATGGCTAAATCGGTGACCTGAGCTCCACGAGCACGCATTGCCGTAAAGGCTTCGTGACCCGGAGTATCTAAGAACGTTATTCTTTGGCCCTCAGGCAAGGTCACTCCATAAGCTCCAATGTGCTGGGTAATCCCCCCAGATTCACCTGCGATTACGTTTTCTTCTCGAATATAATCCAATAATGAGGTTTTACCGTGATCCACGTGTCCCATAACGGTCACAATCGGAGCGCGATCTTTTAAATCTTCTGGCGCATCGGCTTCTTCTTGAATAGCCTCTTCGATATCGGCGGTAACAAATTCCACATCAAAACCGAATTCTTCAGCCACAATCGACAAGGTTTCCGCGTCTAAGCGCTGATTCATAGTCACCATCATGCCCAAGGACATACAAGCAGAAATAATCTGCGTGACCTGAATATTCATCATGGTGGCCAATTCGCTTACGGTAACAAACTCAGTCACTTTGAGCAATTTACTGTCAGCTTCGAGCTGCGCCATTTCTTCCTCAGATTTTTGGCGGTGGCTGTCCCTTTTCTCGCGACGATATTTTGCGCCTTTTCCTTTGGATGATTTTCCTTGAAGTTTCTCCAGGGTTTCGCGCACTTGTCTTTGCACTTCTTCCTCGCTCGGCTCTTCTTTAGTTATTTGAGTGCGACCGCGACTCGGTTTTTGCCCTCCTTTAGGTCCTTGCGCATCTTTGCTAATACGACGACGCTTTCCGCGTTTTTCACGTGCATCTTTTGCATTGTCGTCGTTCTGGCGCTCGGGCTTTTTAAATTGAGATAAATCAATGGTTTTCCCAGTAAAATTAGGACCATCGAGTTTTTTGTATTGGGTCTTTACAGGCTCTTCATCGTCATTGACTGCTGGTTTTGGCTCATTAAGGGGCGCTTGCTTAATCACAGGCTTTTCTTCCTTGATCGGCTCGACTTTTTTATCAATGATTTTTTCTTCACCCTCCGGAGCTGGTTCCTCTGTCTTTTCAGGCTCGGCGACCACTTTATTCTTGGGTTCAAGATCAATCTTGCCCATCATTTTTGGTCCGGTAAGTTTTGATTCGGCTTTGACCACCTCAGGGGCTGGAGCAGGCTTTTCTTCGGGTTCTTTTTCGAATTCTTGGCGCAATTCTTCTTTTTCTTTGCGCTTCTCTTCACCGACTTCCTTGGCCTCTACTTTCTTGGATTTATCCGTTTGAAATTCAGCCAATAACACCTGATACTCTTGGTCTGAAATTTTCGCGGTTGGACGTGCCTCAACGACGTATCCTTTAGCCCCCAAAAATTCCACAGCACGGTCTAGTGAAATATTGAATTCTCTTAAAACCTTATTTATTCGAATCGTTTTACCTTCAGCCATAAAATGCTTTTCCTATTTATTTATCTCGAATTCTCCTGTAAAAGTAGTCAACCTTGGCCTACTCTTCAAATTCTTCTTTCAATATATTGACCACCTCAATGATTGTCTCTTCCTCTAAATCGGTGCTATTGACCAAAAACGATAGGTCTTTTTCCAAAACACTTTTAGCGGTATCCAAACCGATTTTCTTGAATTCATTAATGATCCAAGTCTCGATTTCATCAGAGAACTCGGTAAGTTCTACATCCTCTTCGGCTCCTTCACGCAATACATCAATTTCATATCCTGTTAGTTGACCTGCCAAGCGGATATTGTGTCCTCCACGACCAATAGCCTTAGACACTTCCTCTGGCTTGAGAATAACTTCCACACGCTTGTGCTCTTCGTCTATGGTCAAAGAAGTTACTTTGGCTGGACTGAGTGCGCGCGTGATAAAGAGATTGGTATTGTTCGTGAAATTAATCACGTCGATATTTTCATTGCCGAGTTCGCGAACAATCCCGTGGATACGTGAGCCCTTCATTCCCACACAAGCCCCTACTGGATCGATACGATCGTCATATGAGTCTACAGCAACTTTGGCCTTTTCGCCAGGGATACGCACTACTTTTTTCACAGTAATAAGTCCGTCGAAAACTTCAGGGATTTCCTGTTCAAAAAGTTTCTCCAAAAACAAAGGATTAGCACGGGACATAATAATGGCCGGCTTGTTGCCCTTGAGCTCAACGCTCTCAATAATTCCGCGAACATTATCACCTTTACGGAAGAAATCTGAAGGAATCTGCTTGTCTTTTGGCAAGATAATTTCATGTCCATCGTCGTCGAGCAATATCACCGCACGGTGTCTGATATGATGAACCTCCGCTGTATAAATTTCTCCTTCGAGGTCCTTAAATTGTTTGTAAATATTGGTGTTGTCGTGCTCGTGGATTTTTGCGATTAGGTTTTGACGCAAGGCCAAAATCGAACGACGCCCTAAATCCATGAGTTTAACCTCCTCAGACACGTCTTCGCCTATTTCAAAATCCTCTTCAATTTTGCGTGCTTCGGACAAAGAAATTTCTTCGTTTGGATCCTCTACTTCTCCATCAGCGACCACCACGCGGTTACGCCAAATTTCCATATCACCTTTATCCGGATTGATGATGATGTCAAAGTTATCATCACTTCCATACTTTTTCTTTAAGGCATTTCGAAATACGTCTTCCAAAATAGCCATCAGCGTAACGCGATCAATAAGTTTGTCGTCTTTAAACTCTGAAAACGATTCAATTAACGCTAAATTCTCCATAATAAATTCATTAAAATTTAATCATAACTGTGGCGCGAACCACGGAATCAAAAGCAATCTCTTGCTCTTTTTGAATTTTGAGATAACCCTTTCCAACGGGCTTTTTTTCACGCACTTGATAACTTAAGGTAAAGGCCAAATCGCTTATGGAGATCAATTCTCCTTCAACTTCTTGGTCTTCTAGTTTGACTTTGAGAAAACGACCAATATTTTTTTGATATTGACGCTTTTGTTCCAAAGGCTCTGTAACCCCTGCAGACAGGACTTCAATTGAAAAATCCCAGGCTTCACGATCCAGATTGTGCTCAACGGCGCGCGATATATCGATACAATCCTGAACGCGCACCCCCTGATCACCATCAATGATGATTTTAATGTGATTTTCACTATTGATTTCCCAACTGATCAAAAACAAATCGGGTCGCTCAGCAAGTGCATCGTTGAGTAAAGTCTCTACCTGTGCTTTCATAAAATTCAGTCTATAAAAAGAGGGGACTCTCGTCCCCTCTCATCTGTACTGCGTTAAATGCGATGCAAATATATCGTATATTTTTATGACGACCAAAAAAATCTAAACCCAGACTGAAACGAAAAAACCCCAGCGAAATCGCTGGGGTTTTGTTGGCCTACTAGGGCTCGAACCTAGACTCTTCTGAACCAAAATCAGACGTGTTGCCAGTTACACCATAGGCCAATGGGGTAATGTGGCGGCAAATTTATAACAAACTTTGGGTTGCACAAATAAAATTTTTTAAATTTTTAACGGTCAAAGCGGCCTGCCTTGACCAACCCCTTCGCGAATTATTGCTAAATTCGCAACATCACTAAATCGCCTTGAATATGCGCGTCTTTAACTTTCAAAAATGGAATCAAATAGTGGGCTGGAGCGTCTTTGTTGTGGCGCTCACAACTTATTGGCTTACCGTCGAACCCACCGTAAGTTTTTGGGATGCGGGTGAATACATTACCACGGCGAGCAACCTAGAGGTGGGCCATCCTCCGGGTGCGCCACTTTATCAAATCCTAGGCGCATTTTTCTCAATCTTTGCCTTTGAGGCAGAGCAAGTAGCGCTGACCATAAACCTAATGTCGGTTTTTGCTAGTGCCTTTACCATACTTTTTTTGTTTTGGTCCCTATCCCTTTTGCTCAGACAAATCAATGAGCAAGAGGAGGAGATCAGTACGGCCTTGGGATGGAAAATTATAGGAAGTTCGGCCGTAGGTGCTTTGGCCTTTACCTTTACTGACAGTTTTTGGTTTTCAGCGGTCGAGGCCGAGGTCTATGCTGCTGCAGCCTGTATTATGTCCATTCTGTTTTACTGTGGCCTGCGCTGGCAAGCAGATATGTACACCCCAAGGGGCAATCGATGGCTGATTCTGATCGCTTTTGTCGTGGGGCTCTCATTTGGGATTCACTTTATGGGACTATTAACCATTCCTGCAATCGGCTTTTTATATTTCTTTAGAACCACCCCAAGAGTTACGCCAAAAAACTTCATTTTGGCCAATGTAGTCGTTGTGGCAGTATTGCTCTTTATCTTTAAATTATTGTTGCCTTGGACGCTTAAGTTTTTCAGTGCCATGGAGTTGTTTTTTGTCAATACGCTGCGGCTGCCGTTTAACTCAGGGACAATATTTGCTGCACTTTTATTTATCGGTCTATTTTATTGGGGTCTTAAAACAACCAAAGCTAAGGGTCAGGTATGGGGCAATACATTACTGCTTTGTGTGCTATTTATTTTTATTGGATTTTCCAGCTGGCTCATGTTGCCTATTCGGGCAAACGCTGGGACAGTGATCAATGAAAACAACCCAAACAACGCCCGTGAACTTTTGGCCTATTATAACCGAGAGCAATATCCCGAAACCCATTTATTCTATGGTCCTCAATTTACCGAAATCTACGCGGGCTTAGATCCGGAGAAACCTTATAAGGACGACAAACCGAAATACGAAAAAGACACCCTTCAAGGCAAATATATCGTGGTGAACGAGTGGAAAAATGCTGCTCAAAACACCGATGATGCCCATAAAGCGTTGCTCCCGCGCATGTGGAGTTCAGAGCACTCCGCAAACTACATGAGCTACACTGGAGGTCTTGAATTTGGTATTAAACGAGCCTATCGCTCTGAGCAGCGTCTGGTTCAAGAGGTGGATAAATTCAAAGAGGCCCATAAACAGGGTCTGGTGACCACTCAAGAATACCATGAATTTCTCAATCGATTCAGTCCGTTTTTAGATATTGAGAAGCCCAGCTTCATGGACAACATTAAATTTATGTTTGTCCATCAGTTTGGCTATATGTACTGGCGCTATTTTATGTGGAATTTTGTGGGTCGTCAAAACGATGTACAAGGACAAGGGGATAGCTTGCACGGTAATTGGCTCAGCGGTATTGATTTTATTGATATGCCCCGCTTGGGCAATCAAGACGCCCTCCCCTCAGATTTGAAAAACAACAAGGCACGTAACACTTATTACTTTTTGCCCTTGCTCTTAGGAGCTTTGGGGCTTGCCTTTCATTACCGAAAAGACAAAAAGAGCTTTTGGGTACTCATGGTTTTCTTTTTGTTTACAGGACTCGCGTTAAAAGTTTATTTAAACGAGCGGCCCTATGAACCAAGAGAACGCGATTATGCCATTGTGGGTTCGTTTTATGTCTTTGCGATGTGGATTGGTTACGGGGCCTATGCGCTTGTGGACTGGCTCCAACAAAAATCCTTTAAACGACTCAGTGTTCCAGTTGGCTTAGGTCTTGCCATGCTCGCGGGTCCGGCGCTATTGGCTACACAAAACTGGGATGACCACGACCGTTCGGGTCGCTACACCGCCAATGCCATGGGCAAGATGTATTTGGATTCTTGTGACCCCAATGCCCTATTGTTTACCATAGGGGATAATGACACATTTGCGCTTTGGTACCAGCAGAACGTCGAGCACTACAGACAAGATGTGCGCATTATCAACACCAGCTTATTTCAAACCGACTGGTATATTGACGACATGAAAAAACAGGCCTTTACCAGTGCGCCTATTCCTTCACAGCTTAAGCACGAACAATATAGATATGGGGTTCGCGATGTCATTGCCTATCAGCAAACCATTCGGGACACGGTCGATATCAAAACCTGGATGAATTTTGTAGCCAGTGAGGATCAGCGTTTTAAAGTAGAACTCAACAGCGGTCAGTTCATCAGTGCTTTTCCAGCCAAGGT
>OMJU01000067.1 GCA_900299425.1 Candidatus Rokuibacteriota bacterium | reverse complement strand
TTCCTTGGAATAGGGGGAATCGGCATGAGCGCTTTGGCTCGATACCTCGCCATTAAAGGCAAAGCCGTACTGGGTTACGACAGAATAGCCTCTGATATTACTCAAGACTTACGCAATACAGGTGCTGAGATTGTGCACCACGCTGAACCCAATTTGGCATGGTTTGATTCGAGATTCAGCCAGAACACTTTGATCGTCTGGACTCCTGCCGTAGCCCAAACTGATGCATGGATGATTATAGCCAAAAGCAGTGGTATTAAAATGATGAAACGTGCCGAACTTTTGGGCATGATCAGTGCTGAATCACAAAATGTTCTGGCCATTGCTGGTACTCATGGTAAAACCACAACTTCCGCGATTTTGGCTCATTTATTAGTAGATTCTGGAAAAAAAGGTATTGGATTTTTAGGCGGGATTGCACAAAACTATCAATCTAATCTCATTTTATCGCCAAGCTTCGCGTCGGAATTGGCCGATGGCGCAAATCCTGACTTTTGTGTGGTAGAAGCAGATGAATTTGATCGTTCGTTTTTGTGGATTCATCCACAATGGGCCTGTATTACAAGTGTCGATCCTGATCATTTGGACATCTATCAAGACAAGGAAACCTTTGTAGCGGCTTTTTCTTTATTTGCCCAAACAGTGGATCAAAGTAAACTGCTGGTTGCAGAAGGCTTAGATTTTGCGGGCGTTTCGGTAGGATTTTCCGATCAGGCGCAAATTAGAGCGGAGCAAGTTCAGGTCATTGAGGGCGTCTATCACTTTAACCTGAGATTTGACGATGAGCTGTGGACTGGACTCACAGGGCCTCTGCCTGGTCGCCACAATTTGGTCAATGTCATGATGGCTGTTTCTATGGCTCGAGGCTATGGTTTAACTCAAAATGAAGTGGCCTTATCGCTTGCTAATTTTAGGGGTATTCAAAGGCGCTTTAATCGCTATACATTATCTGATCATCGAGTGCTGATCGATGATTACGCCCATCATCCCACTGAGTTAAAGGCGCTATTGCAAGGCGTTAAAGAGTTTTATGCCAATCAGCCGCACGTTTTACTTTTTCAACCGCATTTATTCAGCCGAACCCGGGACTTTGCCGATGATTTTGCCCAAGTCTTCAATGAGTTTGATCGCGTGATATTGATGCCCATTTATCCCGCGCGAGAATTGCCTATATCTGGGGTAGATAGTGCATGGCTCGCCACTAAGTGTGATCCCCAGAAGGTTCGATATTTTCAAAAAGCCCAGGCCATCGAGGAATTTATCGGCACACCTCAAAATGCGAACCAGGAGCCAGACAGCCCGTGGGTCTTTATTGTGGCGGGTGCTGGTGATATTGGTTTGGAAGTCAAAGATTTAATCAAAAAATTGAGTTGATGCGCAGCTATTGGTTTATCATAAGAATGATTTTAATTGGAGGCTTAATCTTGTTTTTAATGGGATTTGCCTATGAGCGAAACACCCAGCGCGTTTGTCGTGATTTGTCAGTCCAATTTGTGGGCAATCCGCAGCCATTTATTGCCCTAGACTCGGTTAATAAATTGTTAATACAAAATAAAGGGCCACTTTCGAGTATCCCTAAAGAAACTTTAGTTTTGAAAGAGATGGAAGCCCGACTGCTGCAGCATCCTATGGTGTATCAGGCTCAGGTTTTTATCTCAATTGATGGCAAAATTGGGGCAAAAATTCAGACCAAAAAACCTATTGGTCGCGTGTTGGGTACCCCCGGTTATTACATCGATGAACAAGGACAACCAATGCCGCTCTCAAACCTGTATACTGCCCAAGTGCCAATTGTCACTGGTGAGGTTTTGTTGCATTTAGAGGCCTTAAAAACTTTGCTGTTGAGCATACGTTCGGATGAATTCCTTGATGCGATGGTCACAGAAGTAGCAGTAGATGCCAGAGGGAATTGTCAGTTAAGGCTGCGTCAAGAAACGTATAAATTGCTTTTAGGTCCCGTGTCTGACGTGTCTGAAAAGCTCCGAAATTTCAAGGCATTTTATCAAAATATGCTGGAAGAACAGGAGCAAAAGCAATTCAAAATAATTGATTTGAGATTTAACAATCAGGTGGTCGCCACCGAGTAAAGTCATGGAACAAGAAAACATTGCTGTAGGTCTGGATATAGGAACCACAAAAATTGTGGCCATGATTGGTCGCAAAAATGAATTCGGGAAAATGGAAATTTTGGGTATTGGCAAATCCAAAAGCCTTGGCGTCCATCGCGGAGTGGTCAATAACATCACCCAAACCATTCAGTCTATTCAGCAGGCCGTTCAAGACGCCGAGAGTAGTTCAGGGATGACCATCAGTGATGTTGTGGTAGGGATTGCTGGTCAGCACATTAGAAGTCTACAACACAGCGATTACATCACCAGATCAAATAGCGATGAGGTTATCAATGACCAGGATATTGATCGCCTTTGCAACCAGGTGCACAAACTTGTGATGCTTCCTGGAGAAGAGATCATTCATGTATTGCCACAAGACTTTAAAGTGGACGGTCAAGCCGAAATTAAAGAACCCATCGGGATGTATGGGGGCCGTTTGGAGGCTAATTTTCACGTGGTCGTCGGTCAGGTTTCTTCGATCCGCAATATAGGCCGATGCGTTAAGAGTTCGGGACTAGATCTTTCCGGCATTACCTTAGAGCCTTTAGCCTCTTCCAATGCAGTTTTAAGTCAAGAAGAAAAAGAGGCAGGAGTCGCGCTTATTGACATTGGTGGTGGGACTACGGATTTGGCTATTTTCAAAGACGGTATAATCCGCCATACTGCGGTGATTCCATTTGGCGGTAATGTGATCACTGAAGACATCAAAGAAGGCTGTTCAATCATCGAAAAGCAAGCTGAGTTGTTGAAGATTAAATTTGGGTCGGCCTGGCCAGGAGAAAATAAAGACAACGAAATTGTGTCTATTCCTGGACTCCGCGGCCGTGATCCCAAGGAAATCAGTTTGAAAAATCTTTCCAAAATCATCCATGCACGTGTGGTTGAAATCATCGAGCAGGTGTATTTGGAAATAAGAAATTACGGGCATGAAGAGCAAAAGAAAAAATTAATTGCCGGTATTGTTTTGACTGGTGGCGGTGCTCAATTGCGCCATTTAAAGCAATTAGTAGAGTATATTACCGGAATGGATACCCGTATCGGTTATCCCAATGAGCATTTGGCCGGAGACAGCGATAGTGAAACCACCAGCCCGATGTATGCCACAGCTGTGGGCCTTGTATTGACGAGTTTAAATGAAAAGAACCGCAAGCATTCCTCAGCCAAATTAAAAGAAACACTCCAGACTGAACAGGAGCCAGTGGCTCAAGAGCAGCAGGGAGAAGAATTGCCCAAGAAAGAAGCGGTGCAAACACAAAATGTGCAACGCGGATTTTTTGATAAATGGGCCGATAAGTTTAAAGAATTTTTAGATAACGCAGAATAATTATTGTTCCAAAAAAAACAACCTTTATGAGCCACCAAGAGTTTGATAATATCTCATTTGACCTGCCCAAGAATCAATCGAATGTCATAAAAGTTATTGGCGTCGGTGGAGGAGGGAGTAATGCCATCAACCACATGTTTAGTCAAGGCATTAAAGGGGTTGATTTTGTTATTTGCAATACTGACGCTCAAGCACTCGAGAATAGTGCCGTACCGGTCAAGATACAGCTGGGTGTGTCGCTCACCGAAGGACTTGGGGCAGGGGCTAACCCTAAGATTGGCGAGCAAGCTGCGGTAGAGTCGGTGGAAGAAATACGTGGGATGCTGTCTACCAATACCAAAATGATTTTCATCACCGCAGGAATGGGTGGTGGTACGGGTACAGGAGCAGCGCCAATAATTGCGCAAATGGCTCGTGAGTTAGACATATTGACTGTTGGAATCGTGACTATGCCCTTTCAATTTGAAGGAAAACTGCGTAACGATCAGGCGCAAATCGGTATTGAAAATCTGCGTAAGAATGTCGATTCATTGATCGTGGTGAATAACAATAAACTGCGCGAGGTTTATGGTAATCTTGGTTTTAAAGCGGGCTTTTCCAAGGCTGATGAAGTTTTGGCCACGGCTGCTAGAGGCATAGCGGAAGTTATCACACACCACTACACCCAAAACATTGATTTGCGCGATGCGAAAACTGTATTGGCCAAGAGTGGTACAGCCATAATGGGTAGTGCTACAGCTATTGGTTCAAATCGGGCCAAAGAGGCGATTTCAAAGGCATTAGACTCTCCATTGCTGAACGACAATAAAATAAAAGGGGCCAAAAACGTATTGTTACTCATAGTCAGTGGAGCAGAAGAAATCACCATTGATGAAATTGGAGAAATCAGTGATTATATCCAAGATGAAGCAGGCCATAGTGCAAACATCATCATGGGTGTGGGCGAGGATGAATCACTCCAAGGGGCCATTGCCATTACAGTAATTGCCACGGGCTTTGATCCCGAGCAACAAAATCACATTGTGCATACCGAGGCCAAAAGAATTATCCACACTTTAGAGGAAGAGCAACGCGCTGCTTATGATTTGAGTACTGACAACTCAGCAAAGATGAGCCCGAAAATGGAGACTGAGCCGAGTGTAAGTAAGGACAAAGAATTACCAAATGCGGAAAAAGTAGAGGCCTCCCCTGTAATTCGTCATACGCTTTTTGAGGATGAGGAAGTTTCTGCTCAAGATCAAAATGAAGGCGCCGTTCAAAATCATCAGAACGAGCCCTTTGAAGATTATATTTTAACAACGGATTTAATACGCAATAATTCGGTACAAGCCGAGGTGGTTGATATCAATTATCTCGCCGAGGTTCAGCAAGTGGTAGTGAATGACATAGAGGTGCACGATTTTGAAATTGTTTCTGTGGATACAGATCAGTTCCAGGAGTTTGAGCAGCAACCCGCCGAGTTTGATGATTCTTTTGTTGCAAAGACTGAATCCGATGATCAAATGTTGATGTTTGATTTACCGATAAATCAGCAAATTCCTGAAGAGGTTCTAGACATTGAAGTGCATGCCCATGAGTTAGTTTTTGAGCCCTCAGAGGGGACAGATGAATCTGAAAACGAATTTGTAGCGCAAGGAGAGCAGCAATTTGAATTCGCCGGTACAGCATCCTCGGATCAGCAAGATGCCCCCATTAGATATGTACTTGAGGAGGAAACTGAATCAGCTGTGGCTGCAGAAGTTGCGGTTGATCAAGATATTGAGCCTGAGGAAGAAATGACACTCAAGACTAAGGTGACTCCTGAGCAGGCTCCTTTAGAGAATCCAGAATCGATGGATCCAATGAATACTCCGATTGCTCAGCTCCTGCGTGAACGTACTGAAGAACGCAAGCGCAAAATGAAAGAGTTTAACTATAAATTCCGCAACAGTGCGTCGAAAATAGATGAGATTGAGCGACAGCCTGCCTATAAACGCATGGGTATTGAGTTAGAGGATTCAAAATCTCAAGACGATCAACTCTCTAGAACTACGGTTAATTTAGATGATGACGATATTGATTTGCGTTCAAACAATAGTTTTTTACACGATAATGTCGATTAATTAGAGCTATTGCTCAGCTCCTGTATTTTTCTGCGAAAACCCGTAACCTTCGGTTTGCGTTTTCTTCTAAAAACAAAGAACCACGCCATGGGCGTGGTTTTGTGCTTGATGTGACCCCGAGCTTTCAAAGTTCAAACTTTCTGAAGGAGGATTTGTTGATTTTAGGGGCTGTCATAAGCGAATTTACTACTTACGTTCCGTGTATGGTGCGTATCCCGAAGGGCATGCACTATAAACCTTGTTGTAGATAGTTGTTATTCTCTATTATTAGTTCAATTTCTTCAGTTTTTAAATCGTAAATTAAAAGTCCTTGATTTTCTTTATCAAGTTGTCCAATTAATTCTCCCTTTTTATTCCAAACAGAACTTAGCCCATTAGCGACGAAATTATCACTGTAACCGATAGAGTTGCACATGAGAATTGGCGTTTCAAATTCCTTTGCTGTTGTTGGAAAGTGTATATAGGCCTTATCTGTTCCTCTGTCTGGTTTTGATACGCTTGCGATATATAGATCAGCATTATTTTCTTTTGCTTTTACAAAATGTTCGCGTTGAAGTGTTTCATAACAAATTCCAAGAGCTATATTTTTCCCTTTTATCTTTAGAAAAGGTTGATTATTACTGCTTACAAAGTATGGTAGTTCATCAGAATGAAGCATGCCTTTAGAATAAATTATTCTCTCTTTATTCGGTTGAAAAATCAACATACTGATATTTATGCCGTCAGTTGCTTCTGTTGGCATCCCAATTCCGATTGTTATTTTATTTTTATCAGATAAGTATTGAAATGGGTTAAAAATACTGTCTTTTATATCTGTTGCAAGTTCATTCGCCAACTCTGGTTCGTAATTCGTTATTGATAGCTCAGGAAACACAATCAAGTCAGAATTTAATTCAATTGCACGATTAATAAACTCCAAGTGGTTTTCAATATTCGCTTTAACCTTTCCTTTTTCAGATTTTGTTTGTGCAATGCAAATTCTCATTTCGTTTGTCTAATTACCTACAATAACTTTATAAACGCAATTGCGTTTATATCTCTTATATGAAAATACAAAATCCTCTCGGGGTTCAAACGAAAAAAGCCTTAAATCCATTTGGAAACAAGGCTTTTAAAGGTTTCTGTGATCGCGCCAGGATTATTCGGTTGCACTCCATGATCCTAATTCGCTCCAAATTCCGAGAACAAAACTTACGATTTACAATCGTCACGTCTTTTTCCGTTCTAAGCCCTCTCTTGAACTATCGTTCAGACATGGTCTTAAAACAGAAAAAGCCTACTGCTACGCAGTAAGCTTTCTTCTCTTTGTGACCCAGGGAGGATTCGAACCCCCAACCCTCAGAGCCGAAATCTGATATTCTATCCAGTTGAACTACTGGGCCATGGTCGGATTTTGATGCATTTTACAGCATCAATTAGCGTGGCGAATATACAAAAAGGACCATTAAAAGCTTTGGCTTTTTTATTGGTTTTAGAGCGTGGGAAATAAATTTATCGGGATTTTCCGTGGGCTGAAATATCGCGGATTATACGCTCTGCGTGGACTCTCGAATTTTCGATAAACCAGAGATGGGTTTGCAAGCCACCGCAGATTACCCCCGCTAAATAGAGTCCGAGACGATTGGATTCCATTGTCTCTTTATTGTATTGAGGTGTTTGAAACTCTTGTTCCTGAATGGCGATACCATTGTCTTGTAAAAAGCTCAGATTCGGACGGTAGCCAGTAAGGGCCAATACAAAATCATTTGCCAATGTTTGACTGCCATCGGGGGTCATGACAGTGACCTGGTTGTCGCTAATTTCGGTGATTTGGCTATTGAAATAGGCTTTGATACTTCCCTCGGCAATACGATTTTCTATATCGGGCTTAACCCAATATTTTACCCGCTCGCCAATAGCAGGTCCACGAACCACCATAGTGACCTCGCCACCTTTTCGGTAGATCTCTAGTGCCGCGTCTACAGCGGAGTTGCTGGCGCCAACCACTATGGTCTTTTTGAAGGCATAAGGATGGCCTTCGTCAAAATAATGACGCACTTTTTTACTGAGTTCTCCGGGGACATTGAGCATTTTTGGCAGATCATAAAACCCAGTGGCCAGAATTACTTTACGCCCATAATGCACTGCTTTATCGGTAATGACCTGAAAATGCTCATCGTTTCCATCAATACGCTCTACCTTTTCATAAAGCGCGAGGTTAGTCTTGAGTCTTTGACCTATGCGTCCATAATACGCTAGAGCTTCATCACGATCTGGTTTTGGCTGAGCGCTGATAAAGGGAATTCCTCCGATTTCTAGTTTATCGGAGGTTGAAAAAAACCGCATATTGCGCGGATAATTATAAATGGAATTAACCAAAACACCTTTTTCGATGATAGTAAAACTCAAATTGTGTTCTTGACAAGAAAGGCCGCAAGCCAGGCCGATAGGACCGCCCCCAATAATGAGTACGTCTTTTTTGTCATCCATAGATTGGACTATTGAGTCAGGTTTTTAAGATCAGCAACAGTGGCAACAGGATCGTCGGCATTGAATACGAAACTACCGGCCACCAATACATCAGCACCAGCATTTTTGAGCGCCATTGCATTTTCACTTGTGACCCCGCCGTCGATTTCGATAAGAAAGCCTGCATTTTGCTCGGCACGCATGGCTGCAAGTTCGCGGACTTTGTCATAAGTGCGCTCGATAAACTTTTGGCCGCCAAATCCTGGATTAACACTCATCAGGCAAACCAAATCAAGATCACCTAAGATATCCTTCAACAAATGGACCGGAGTGTGCGGATTTAATGCGACACCAGCTTTCATTCCATGCTGTTTTATGGCCTGAATACTTCTATGTAAATGAGTACAGGCCTCATAATGCACGGTCAGTATTTCGGCGCCAAGGTCTGCAAAAGTTTTAGTGTATCGATCTGGATCTACGATCATTAAGTGAACGTCAAGTGGTTTTTGTGCATGAGAACCAATAGCTTTGAGCACAGGCATACCAAAGCTAATGTTGGGAACAAAGACACCATCCATAATGTCAATGTGAAACCAATCAGCCTGACTTTTGTTAATCATGGTCACGTCGCGCTCCAAATTGGCGAAGTCTGCTGCTAAAACCGAGGGTGCAATTAGGGTTTGGGCCATTTGAGAAGTTTTGTCAAAAGTACAAAATCAGCGCTTTATGTAATAAAAAACCTCCGGGAATGTCCCGGAGGTCCTCATCAATCAAAAACAAACAGTTCAATACTGCTCGTTATCGTCATTCTGGCCATTACCATTGAATCTGGTATCAAGCACTAATCGGGGCACTAGCCCAAATAGGTTTTCAAGATTTTACTTCTCGAAGTGTGTTTTAAGCGGCGGATGGCTTTTTCTTTGATCTGACGCACTCGCTCACGTGTCAGATCAAAAGTCTCGCCAATTTCTTCCAAGGTCATAGGGTGCTGATTTCCTAAACCAAAGTATAGACGAATTACATCGGCTTCGCGCGGCGTCAAAGTTTCAAGGGCACGCTCAATTTCTGTTCTCAGTGATTCGTGCAAAAGCGTACGGTCTGGATTTGGAGATTCACCACTGCGCAATACATCATAGAGGTTAGAATCTTCACCTTCGACCAGCGGGGCATCCATCGATACGTGACGTCCAGAGTTTTTCATGGATTCTTTGACGTCATTGATGGTCATGTCCAGCTCTTTGGCAATTTCCTCGGCTGAAGGCGGACGCTCATGCGCTTGCTCCAAAAAGGCGTAAGTCTTGTTAATTTTATTGATGCTCCCAATTTTGTTAAGCGGAAGACGAACAATACGGGACTGTTCTGCCAAGGCCTGTAAAATAGACTGTCTGATCCACCAAACGGCATAGGAGATAAATTTAAATCCACGTGTTTCGTCAAAGCGTTGTGCGGCTTTGATCAGCCCTAAATTACCCTCATTAATCAAGTCAGGAAGGGTTAATCCCTGGTTCTGATATTGTTTGGCTACAGAAACCACGAAACGCAAATTGGCTTTAGTTAGTTTTTCTAAGGCGCGTTGATCTCCAGCTTTAATGCGTTGTGCAAGTTCTACCTCCTCGTCGGCGGTAATCAGATCAACTTTTCCAATTTCTTGAAGGTATTTGTCCAGTGACGCGGTCTCTCTGTTGGTGACCTGCTTGGTAATTTTTAACTGTCTCATGAAATGTTATAGAATGAGGTTTAAGGAAGTCATGTACCGAGTTATACGCATGGATTTAAAAAATGTTACAAAGCCTGTACTTTTTTTAATTATTTATTTCATTGATACTTAAGTATGCACCTTTACAGACCCTATTATAATGGGCCAAGAGTAAAAAAAAGCTCTGACCAGGGTCAGAGCTTTTTTTTCGAAAGGCCATTGGCCATAAAACATATCTAGGATTAATCCTCGCTATTGTTGCGGTCTGAACGATCAGAGCGATCATCACGACGCTGACGACCATCTCGGCCATCACGCCCTGAACGGTTGTCACGACCTCCGCGCTGGTCCTTACCACGTCCACCGGAGCGTTTGTCGTCACGTGGTGGGCGTTCTACAAAGCCTTCTGGCTTTGGTAAAAGGATCTTGCGAGATATTTTGTCTTTTTTCGTTCTAGGATCTACACCTAAGTATTTCACATCAAAGACATCGCCCATATTGACCACATCGGTAACATTTTCTGTGCGTTTCCAATCGAGTTCAGATACGTGCAACAGGGTTTCATTACCCGGGGCTTCGTTATACTCCACTACAGCACCAAAATCAAGAATCTTGATGACTTTCACTTCGTATACACTGCCGACTTCAGGCTTGAAGGTCAAGGAATCGATTTTGGCCAATACCGCATCGATACCTGCTTGATCTGTTCCTAATATCTCAACAATGCCTTCTTCAGTAACAGGATCTTCATTGATCACAATAGTGGTCTTGGTTGCTTTTTGAAGCTCTTGGATTACTTTTCCACCAGGACCGATCAGCGCACCGATATACTCGTTTGGAATCGTAGTGGTCACCATTTTTGGCGCATGAGGTTTCACATCTGCATTTGGTGTAGCAATAGTACTCACGAGTTTATCCAAAATATGGAGACGTCCGTCACGGGCTTGATTTAAGGCATTCACTAAGATTTCATAAGACAAACCTTTCACCTTAATATCCATTTGACAAGCAGTAATTCCATCTGCGGTACCCGTTACTTTGAAATCCATGTCGCCTAGGTGATCCTCATCTCCAAGAATGTCAGACAATACAGCGTATTTTCCGTCTTTACCAGAAATTAGACCCATAGCGATACCAGAGACTGGTTTTTTCATTTGTACCCCAGCGTCCATAAGTGCCATAGTTCCGCTACAAACGGTAGCCATCGAAGAACTTCCATTACTCTCAAGTACTTCAGAAACCACACGTACTGTATAAGGACAGTCAGCTGGGATCATCCCTTTAAGGGCGCGCTGCGCCAAGTTTCCGTGACCTACCTCTCTTCGGGATGTACCGCGAATAGGGCGTGCTTCTCCTGTAGAGAATGGAGGGAAGTTGTAGTGCAAATAAAACGTTTCTTCACCTTCGTAAGAGGGCATATCAATTTGATTGGCCTCTCTCGAAGTTCCGAGGGTTACTGTTGCCAAGGCTTGAGTTTCCCCACGCGTAAAGATCGCTGAACCGTGGGTAGAAGGGAGGTAATCCACTTCACACCAGATCGGACGAATATCGGTGGTTTTTCTACCATCCAAACGCAAGCCCTCGTTTAGGGTTAAGTCACGTACAGCCTCTTTTTCAGCCTTTCCATAATATTTCGAAACAAGCCCCCCGAAGTCCGCTAATTCTTCCTCAGAAAAACTGGCTTTGACCTCTTCTTTGATTTCCCCAAATGCCGCACTGCGCTCATGCTTGCTCGATCCAGATTTAGCCACTTGGTAGACTTTATCGTAAACCATGTCGTGGATTTTTTGAGCAAGAGCCTCATCTTCACGCTCAGGAGCATATTCTCGTGTAGGTTTTTTACCTACCGCTTCAGCCAATCTAACCTGAGCAGCACACTGAATTTTAATAGCCTCGTGCGCAGCTTTGATGGCCTGGGTCATTTCTTCTTCTGAAATTTCTTTCATTTCTCCCTCAACCATCATTACTGAATCCTCAGAGGCACCAATAACCATGTCGATGTCACTTTCCTCGAGTTGTGCACGGGAAGGATTGATGATGAATTCACCATTCACACGCCCCACACGAACCTCTGAAATTGGACATTCAAATGGAAAATCAGACAGTTGAATTGCCGCAGAAGCAGCAAGACCTGCTAAGGCATCCGGCATTACGTTCTCGTCATGAGACATAAGCTGAATCATAACCTGGGTTTCTGCGTGATAATCTTTTGGAAATAACGGACGTAGTACGCGATCCACTAGACGCATTGTGAGTACCTCTCCGTCACTTGGACGCGCCTCACGTTTAAAAAATCCTCCTGGGTAACGTCCAGAAGCCGCAAATTTTTCGCGATAATCTACAGTGAGTGGTAAAAAGTCCACATCGCTTTGTTGGTAGTTAGAGACTACAGTACAAAGTAACATACATTTACCAGACTGAACCACAACAGAGCCGTGGGCTTGTTTGGCTAGTTTTCCAGTTTCAAGGGTGATCTCGCGACCATCCCCGAGGTCTATAACCTCTCTAAATACTTTAGGTATCATTTGTTTTTCATTTGTGCATCACATCGGATGCTTTTAATTGGTCGCTGACCGATTTTCGGCCAAAGGTTGTGTTGTTGTGGTGTTGTCGGACCAATGAAAAACTCAATACAGCTTTTTATGCATTTTCGCGTTCTAGGAACAATCCAAATTTAGCGGATATTTCTAAAATCGCAAAAGCAAAAGGGATACCGATGGCATCCCTTTTAGATTATTTACGCAAGCCTAGTTCTTTGACTATGGCACGGTAGCGCATAATGTCTTTTTTCATAAGATAATCCAGTAATGAACGTCTTTTACCGACGAGTTTTACTAGAGAGCGCTCTGTGTTAAAGTCTTTGTGATTGCGTTTTAGGTGTTGGGTCAAGTGCTCAATTCTGTAAGTGAATAATGCGATTTGACCTTCGGCAGTACCTGTATCGGTAGCACTTTTGCCGTGTTTTTTAAAAATTTCTTGTTTTTTCTCAGATGATAAATACATGCCAATATTATTTAAATGATTTTTATGTATGTTGATAACCTTGTGATTATCGAGCGGCGAAAATACAAAATTCAATTATTTTTATCTGTATAATTGTGATAAAATCAATCAAAGCCAAACAAATGGCCATTTTTGGTTCTGAATTGACCTTATTAATCTATAATATCTGGGTTCTATGTCTGATTTTATTTACCGTTTTTCGAAGAAAGCTTTACTTGCATTTTTTACATCGCTATTGATCATCTCTTGCTCAGGCAGTGATGATAGTGTTCCTGAAACGAATATTTCAGTGACTGATTCGGCCTTAGCAGCAAAATCAGATGGTATTTTCGAAGCAACCCAGCACATCGTAGAAAGCGGTTATAACTACATTGAAGAACCAGGACGCATGCCAAATTCTATTTTCGGCACCTCATGCCCAAGTTTCGACGTAAGTGTGGATGGAACACAGGTCACCTTGACTGTGGATTTTGGTCCTTCTTGTCAATTGCTCAGTGGACCAGAGGTGTCGGGACAAATTATTCTTGAGTACGGTCCAAGAGTGGGCGGATTGCGCACCATAGACTATGTTTATCAGGACTTTTTCTTTAACGGGAATCAGGTCACCGGAGGAGGTCAAATTATCAGAGAGTCTCAAAATAACAATGGTAATCCTCAGTCCAGTCTTAATGAAAATATTACCGTAGCTTTCAGCGGAAGTAGTGTTACAGCTAACCGAGTAGGGACACGTTATGTTGAGTGGGTAGAAGGGGTCGGTTCTGGGACTTGGATTGATAACGTCTATCACATTTGGGGTGATTGGGAAACCACACTAAGTACTGGCTTCATACGCACCGGACTTGTCAACCCCACAAGCCCTTTGGTTCGCGGACTGGCCCTTTGTGACTATATCGTTGCCGGGGTTATGGAAATCACCCAAGAGAATCTTTCCGGGACGCTCGATTTCGGGGATGGGACATGCGATTCCATTGCCATCTTTACCGTAAATGGCATTGAATTTACCATTAACCTAGATTAGGCCAAAGGGCGTATAGTGCTCAGAAAATTTAGACTTTTTAG
>OMJU01000066.1 GCA_900299425.1 Candidatus Rokuibacteriota bacterium | reverse complement strand
CAGGAGAAAACCACTAAATAGACTGATCAGCTCACCTGTGTGGACCACTTCGGGAACAAATTCGAAAACAATTTCATGCTGTCCTGCCGGTACCAACATAGCGCGCAAAACATAATTAGCGCGGAACAATTGGGCTTCTTGTCCATCTACAGTCACTTGCCAGCCATGTGGGTAATAGGCTTCGGAAAACACCGCTACCCTTTCTTGGTTGCTGTTCGAGCGATAAACAAGTCGATCTGGTCGGTGTTCTATCAAGGTTATATCATTGATTTCCGGGCTTAAACTGTCCTGGTCTTTGTATCCAGGCTGCGGCCAAACAGGGAGATTTTCAAATTGTTCCGAATTTATTAAAGCCTTATTACGCAAATCATTGCCGCCTATGGCCAATAACTCTTTTTCTGAGGAATCAAATACAGCTATGGAATCCACAAACCAAGCCGCACCAAATCGATCGTCATTCAATTGAATTCTGGGCATTGAAGTGTTAGGGTCTCTGTCAACAATATACTTTACATTGAACATATCAAGGACCTGTTCCGGTGACTGGGTTAAATAAAAGTCATAGAGATCCTGCATGCGTCGGGGTTTTGCCGCGTGGTAACCGCCTAACTGACGATGAAAAAAGTTTGCCCTTGCCGAATTAAAAGGTGCTGAGGATAAATCAAAAACTCGATAATAGGAGGTGTCTTTTTTTATAGTTAAATCGGCCTCGCTGGCTTGGAATGGACGTTCTACCATTCTTTTTTGAACAAAATCATCGCTGTTGACATAGCGCCAATCCACAACCACTAAATCCAAAACCGATAAAATTATCAGGGCCAGTACTGCTGTATTTTTATTTAATTTACCCTTGAAATAAGCCCACAATAAACCAAATGAAATCAGGGCCAAAATGATCGCACGCTCTGTATCGGTGCGCATTAAGGCTGCGCGATCCTGTCGTATGGCACGGACAAAATCTAGACCGAGTTGATCCATAAAATAATCATCGTAAGGTCCAGAAAATTCGATCAGACCATAGGATGCTCCCAGGAGTACAAGCAAAATGCCCAGGGCTGTGGCGCTCCCGCGTATGAATTTCTTTTTCAGGTCGCCGTGCTTTTGCTGTGTTTGTTGAATAAAGGCCAAGCCACCGAGCACAGCCAAAACTGGCATTAAGAATTCTATCAATACTTGAATCGATGATACTGCTCTGAATTTATCATAAAGGGGCACATAATCGATAAATAAATTCGTGAGCCATGGAAAATTGCGGCCCCAAGACAGCAGAAGAGCCAATACAGTGACCGAAATTATCCACATGCGCAGTGGACCGCTGATCAAAAACAAGGCCAATACCCCTAGAGCAAGAACGACACCACCTATGTAAGCAGGCGCTGCAACTATGGGCTGATCCCCCCAATACATGGGAATCTGCTGCGCTATTTCTTGTGCCTCAGTGCGGCTCGCACCTATAGATCGTAGCGCAGACACGATTTCGGAATCTCGCGGCAGGGCTTCTTGACTCCCTCCGCCCATAAAGCGTGGAATCCATAAATTAAAGCTTTCAAGAGGTGCGTAACTGTATTCAGTGATGTATTGGTAATCCAGGCCTTGAGTCTTTGTCAAAGCATTTCCCGAAGGATCGATCTGCACCACGGCTGGACCTCTCGTTGATTCTTGGGCATACTCACGTGTCGCCATAATGTTTGTGGCATTGAGGCCCAATGCCAAGAGTCCAGAGGCAATTAAAATTGTCGTAGCCTTAAAAAACTTATTGAATTGTGTTTGCTTGAATGCCTGGATCCCCATAATCAACCAAAGAAGCAACAGGGCTATGAGCAGATAATAGGTCATTTGATAGTGATTAGCCATAAGCTCCAGACCGATAGCGAGGGCGCTTAAAATGAATCCACTTTTATAACGACCATTTAAGGTCCATAAAACAGCGGCAACAACCCACGGAAAATAGGCGATTGCATGAGCTTTCGCGTTATGACCCACACCCAAAATTATTATGAGATAGGTAGAAAAACCAAAACTCAAAGCCCCAAATACTGCCCATAATCGGGGGACTTTAAGCGAAATCAATAAAAAGTAAAGCCCAATAAAATAAAGGAACAAATAATCTGCAGGGCGCGGCAGAAAACGCAAAGCACCATCGACATACTTGAGTCCGTAATAGGCGTATTGTGCCCCTAATTGATAGGTAGGCATGCCGCCGAATGCTGAATTGTTCCAATAGGTTTCTTGGCCGGTTTGTCTGCGATATTCGATGGTTTCTCTGGCCATTCCTTGATATTGGGCAATATCACTTTGGAATATTGCGCGCCCACTCAAGACAGGATAAAAATAAGCCAGTGAGACCAGCACAAACAACAGCATTACTGGCAGGTGCTTGATGATTACGGGCCAAATCTTTTTAATCAATGTGGCAATGTTAGAGGATTGACTCATCGGCTTTTTTGTCTTTGTTCGAATTTAAGAAAAAGAAAGGAGTATCAGGCTCAATCTTCTACCTCCTCAAAATCGATGAACTCACCAACGACCTTTTTGGATTTCGGATTTTCCTTTTTCTCCTGTTTTGTGTCAAAAGCCTGATCAGCAAATGGACCAAAGGGATTCCCTTTTTTAGAACCAAAGGCTTGATTATTTGATCCAGCGGCTCTTTTCAAGAGCTGTTTCATCATCCAAGGAATCATGCGCGGAAACAACCAGCGCACTACAAGCTTCAAAGCATAGTAGATCCAAAGGATAATTAATAAGGTTTTTAGGAATTCAAACATTTGAAAGAATGAGTGACAAAAGTAGGAATTACCAAGCAAAAGTCAGGTTTAAGACTATTAAATAAATGATAAAATCCGCTATCTTTGAGTCAAATCAATGCCATGAAAAATCACCTAACCATACTGGTTTTATTGACCCAAAGTCTACTTTTTGGACAATACACTGATATGCTGAACTCAAATCGTCCCGGGGGCTCTCAAGGTGCATTTGCTGTAGGTACAGGCGTTTTGCAATTTGAATCCGGAATGAGTTTTGGCAACGAAAAACACAGTTTGCGTTACACCGAGACAGGAATATTTAATTGGGATTACACCATTCGCTATGGGTTTTGGAAAGAAGCATTAGAAATTAGCCTCATGGGGGATTTTCGACGCAATTCAATCACATATACCCAAGGTGCAATAGCCCCAGAAACCCTGGCAAACTTTAAAAACAACACCATTGGTGCCAAATATCTCATTTATGATCCTTACATAAAGCAGGAAAAAAACGGACCTAACCTTTACAGTTGGCGCCAAAACAATCGGTTTCAGTGGCGTGATTTCATACCCGCCGTGGCCATATATGCTGGAGCTAATTTTGATTTTGACAACAACCCACTTTTACCCTATTCTGAGGCAACAATAAGCCCCAGACTCATGGTTGCCACGCAAAACAACTGGATCGGTGGCTTTGTCTTTGTGACAAATATTTATGCCGATAGGTTCACAACAGATTTCCCGACTTATGGCTATACGTTGACCTTAACGCACGCCACAAATGAGTACTTTTCAGTTTTTGTGGAGAATCAAGGATTTAAAAGTGATTTCTACGCGGATCAAATTTTTAGAGGAGGAATCGCCGTCCTAGTAAACGATGATTGGCACATTGACGCGGCCCTTAGCCTTAATGCCAAAGACACTCCGAGCTTATTTTATACCAGAATTGGGATGTCCTATCGCATTGATCGACACAAGAAAGACGAGTATTTGGAGGAAAAAGGTTCGGATGCAAGAAAGGCCGAAAAAGAGGAAAAGAAGCAGCTAAAGCGTGCCAAAAAGCAGCAAAAAAAGCAACGACGGGCGATGAAGAAACAAAAGAAAAAAAGTGTGATTTTAGACGATTCATCCGAAGACTTAATTCAGACAGCAGCGGAATGATTCAGGTAGTCCCAGTTCATAATAAAAACGACCTTAAAAAGTTCGTTTTATTTCCTTTTACGCTGTACAAGGACCACCCCTATTGGGTGCCGCCTATTATCGCTGAAGAAATGGCAACCCTAGATCAAGCGCACAATCCCGTGTTTAAGAATGCCGAGGCTCAGTATTTTTTGGCCTATAAAAATGGAAAGATTGCCGGTAGAATTGCCGTGATCATAAATCATGTTGAAGTCCAACAGCAAAACAAACCAAAATTGCGTTTTGGTTGGTTTGACGTGATTGATGATCTCGAAGTCACAAAAAAATTGTTAGAGGAAGCTGCAAAAATTGGCCGAGAAAAAAAATTGAGCTACATGGAAGGGCCTGTGGGCTTTACCAATATGGAAAAGGCAGGGGTGCTCACCATGGGTTTTGATCAGCGCAGCACCATGATTACCTGGTATCATTACCCCTATTATGCCAAGCATTTTGAAGCCTTAGGCTTTGAAAAGCAGGCGACATGGGTCGAATTTAAAATGGATATTTTGCCAAAGGCTACGGACAAAGTTTTGAAATTTTCAAGATTAATCAAAGAACGTTATGCCTTATCGGTTTTAAAATTCAGCAATAAGCAAGAGATTTTGCCCTATGTAAACAGGATGTTTGAACTCCTCAATGAGACCTACAGCAGTTTACAAACTTTTGTACCGATACAACCCTATCAGGTGGAGCACTATAAAGAAAAGTATTTCAAGTTCATTCAACCTGAATACATCACCTGTGTTCAAGACAAAAACAAGGAACTCGTCGCTTTTGCTATCGTTATGCCTTCGTTCAGTAAAGCCTTACAAAAGGCTAAAGGACGATTGTTCCCATTTGGTTGGTATCATATACTCAAGGCACAATACAAAAATGACCGAGCCGCCTTTTATTTAATCGGAATTCATCCAGAATATCAGGGCAAAGGGGTTACCGCAATAATTTTTGAGGAAATACAAAACCTGTTTAATAGAAAAGGTATTGTATTTGGTGAAACTAATCCCGAATTAAAAGAGAATACAGCAGTACAACGATTGTGGAAAGACTTCAATCCAGTGCAACACAAGGAGCGCAGTACGTTCAAAAAGGAACTGTAATATCGCTCTAATTTAGGGCTTTAACAGGCCTATAAAATAACCACCTTACGGGCCAAAACGCGCTTGGCAATTCAGACAGAATTATTGTCCTACGGCTTGCATAACAGCTTCTGAAAGTCTTTTGTAAGTTCCGTCTTCAAGACGTGAACGGATTCCAGAAAAAGCATCTAAGGTTTCGTCGATATCTTCCTGAGTGTGCGTGGCTGTTGGGATTAAACGCAACAAAATAAGACCCTTAGGAATTACTGGGTAGACCACTATAGAACAGAAAATTCCATAGTTTTCTCTAAGGTCTTTTACGAGCGCCATCGCCTCGGGTATACTCCCTTTTAAATAAACAGGCGTCACACAACTCTGAGTAGTACCTATATCAAATCCGCGCTGTTTTAGTCCGTTTTGCAAGGCGTTGACGTTTTGCCAAAGCTTTTCGCGCAATTCTGGCATAGTACGGATCATATCCAAACGCTTCAATGCACCTTCTACGAGTTGCATTTGAAGAGATTTGGCAAACATCTGTGAGCGCAAGTTGTATTTCAGGTAATTGATGATTTCTTGGTCAGCAGCTATAAATGCACCGGTACTGGCCATAGACTTCGCAAAAGTCGCAAAATAAACGTCTATTTCATCTTGAACCCCCTGCTCTTCACCTGCCCCGGCACCAGTTTTACCTAGGGTTCCAAAACCATGAGCGTCATCTACCAAAAATCGGAAATTATATTTCTTTTTTAAGGCCACGATTTCTTTGAGTCTTCCTTGTTCACCACGCATACCAAAAACCCCTTCAGAAATTAACAAAATCCCCCCTCCGGTCTTTTCAGCCACGCGCTCGGCACGCATGAGATTTTTCTCAATACTCTCTAAATCGTTGTGCTTGTAAGTAAAGCGCTGGCCCAAATGAAGGCGAACGCCATCAATAATACAAGCATGCGCATCTACGTCGTATACAATTACATCGTCTTTTGACACTAAAGCATCGATGGTTGATAAAATTCCTTGATATCCGAAATTGAGCAAATAAGCCGCTTCTTTATTGACAAAAGCCGCCAACTCTTTTTGTAGTTGTTCGTGTAAATCCGTGTGCCCACTCATCATTCGCGCCCCCATCGGGTAGGCTGACCCATATTTGGCCGCAGCCTCAGCGTCAGTTTGGCGCACTTCTGGACGATTCGCCAGGCCCAAATAGTCATTCACACTCCAGGTAATAACTTCTTTACCTTGAAAGTGCATTCTGTTAGAAATTTCTCCTTCCAGCTTCGGAAATACAAAGTATCCTTCTGCTTGTTCTGCCCACTTACCTAATGGTCCTTTGTCCTTGTATATTTTATCGAATAAATCTCTCATCAGCACACCTTTTTATATCGTATACAGGCGACAAAAGTACACAATTTAGCATGGATAAAACAGAAAATTCGCGAAAGAAATAAACAATTTGGCCCATCTTAAATCGCTGTGAAACAAGAATATTTATGGCCTTATAGAGGACATATCAAGGAACATTAGCCTCTCAGCACTCGCCCCTAATCCCCTATTACAGTGTTTTGGAATTTTGTTTTGAGAACTCCTTTGTAAATCCTTGATCTTGCATCCACTTGTCGTTATAAACCTTGCTCATATAACGAGAACCGTGGTCTGGAAATATCACTACAACTTCACTGTTTTGATTAAAGTGCTTTTCCTCTTGTAATTGGATGAGGCCTTGCAATGCAGCACCACTGGTATAACCCATAAATAGGCCTTCTTTCTGGGCCAAAAATCTTGCCACCCAAGCGCTGTCTTGATCCGTCACTTTGACAAAGCGATCAATTACAGAAAAGTCTGTGGCTGTTGGGATTAAATTTTTACCTAAGCCTTCTATACGATAAGGATAAATTTCGTCGGGATCAAGTACTCCAGTTTCGTGGTATTTCTGCAGTACAGAGCCATAAGCATCAATACCGATGATCTCGATATTTGGGTTTTTTTCTTTCAGAAACTGTGCTGTCCCTGAAATTGTACCCCCAGTGCCACTACAAGCCACTAAATGAGTGATTTTTCCTTTTGTTTGCGCCCAAATCTCAGGGCCAGTAGAATGATAGTGTGCCGCTGTATTGAGTGCATTAAAATACTGATTGATATAAATCGAACCTGGAGTCTGCTGCGCAATACGCTCTGCCACCTTGTAGTACGAGCGCGAGTCATCAGCAGGCACATTTGCAGGACACACATGAACCTCAGCACCCATGGCTCTGAGCATGTCTATTTTATCTGGTGAGGATTTAGAAGATACTGCAAGAATACACTTATATCCTTTCAAAACACTGACCATCGCTAAGCTAAAACCAGTATTGCCACTGGTGGTCTCAACAATTGTTGCCCCTGGATGTAACAAACCACTGCGTTCAGCCTCTTCGATTATGAAGGCAGCTATTCTATCTTTTGCAGACTGGCCTGGATTAAATGATTCTATTTTGGCCCAATAGTTTCCTGGAAAATCGGCGACGACTTTGGTCAAACGCACCAGTGGCGTATTTCCGATCAAACCTAGAACACTATTATGAACATTCAAATCACGCATATTGTCATCATTTTGTGATTCTCAGAAGCTTCGAATCACGCTGCAAATTTAATCAAAAAAAAGACTACTTCTGAATTCCCTCTAAGTCTAATAAAAAAGCATACTCCATGGCTAATTCCTTGAGCCCTTCAAAACGGCCTGAAGCCCCACCATGTCCGGCATCCATATTCGTGTGCATTAACAATAATGCAGTGCCGGTTTTAAGCGTTCTCATCTTGGCCACCCATTTGGCAGGCTCCCAATATTGAACTTGAGAATCATGAAGTCCAGTAGTCACTAGAAGATTTGGATAGTTCAAAGGGGCGACATTATCGTAAGGTGAATAGGATTTCATATAATGATAATATTCTTCATCCTTAGGATTCCCCCACTCGTCAAATTCTCCAGTGGTCAATGGAATTGATTCATCGAGCATGGTTGTGACCACATCTACAAAAGGCACTGCAGCAATTACACCGTGATAAAGCTCAGGAGCCATATTAATGACTGCCCCCACCAGTAATCCCCCGGCAGAACCGCCCATGGCATAAAGATGATCAGCACTGGTATACCCTTCTGAAATCAGGAATTTGGAAACATCAATAAAATCAGTGAAGGTATTTTTCTTTTTTAATAATTTACCGTCCTCATACCATGGCCGACCCATGTATTGTCCACCACGAATATGAGCGATAGCAAAAGCAAAGCCCCGATCCAAAAGAGAAAGTCTTGTGGTTGAAAAATAAGGGTCCATGGTTGCTCCATATGAGCCATAACCGTATTGAAGTACAGGCCCTTTACCATCTTTTTTAAAGCCCTTTTTGTATACCAAGGATACAGGAATCAGAGTCCCGTCCTCTGCCGGAGCCCAGATGCGCTCAGAAACGTAATTATTTTTATCAAATTTACCTCCGAGAACCTCAGTTTCTTTTAATACAACTTGCTTGCCAGTGGCCATGTCATATTCGATTACCGAGGCTGGTGTGGTCAAACTCGTATATCGATAACGCAACTTTGAGGTATTAAATTCGATATTCTGGGTCGTTCCTGCAGTATAGGTCTCATTGTCAAAAGGCAAATTAAACGAAGGGCTTCCATCCCAGGGCATGATCCGCAACTGGGTTAAACCTTCAATCCGTTCAGAGACCACAAGATAGTCCCGAAACAAATCGACATCCTCAAGCAGCACGTCTTCACGATGCGGGATGACCTCAACCCAATACTCCTGAGCTGTTTTATCCAATGGGGTTTTCATTAATTTGAAGTTAGTCGCCTCATCTTTATTGGTCACTATATAGAAGTGATCTTGATAGTGATCGATATCGTATTCCAAGCCGCGCACACGCTCTTGAAGGACTTCAAAACGCCCTAAGGGTTGATTTGCGTCACAAATCCGGTATTCAGATGTCAAAGTACTTATACTCCCGATCACCAGATATTGCTCAGATTTTGTTTTGTAGATGTAGGTGTTAAATGTTTCATCTTCTTCGTGATAAAGCAGAACATCCTCAACTTCAGGGGTTCCCATAATGTGACGATAAATTTTATCGGAACGCAGGGTTACCTGATCTTTTTTGGTGTAAAAAAGAGTTTTGTTATCATTGCCCCAAGTAGATCCTCCTGTGGTATTTTGAATGTTTTCTTCAAGAATTTCACCAGTTTCTAAATTCTTGATATGCAGTATATACTGGCGGCGACTGAGTGTATCTACCCCAAAAGCCACCCATTTATTGTCTGGGCTCACATTGAGTCCACGCAATTGATAATAGGCATAGTCTTTGGCCATTTCATTGACATCAAACAATATTTCCTCCTGAGCTGTTAAACTATCCTTTTTACGCGAATATATAGGGTATTCACTTCCTTTTTCGTAGCGCGTCAAGTAATAATAGCCATTGTAAAAATAAGGAACCGACTCATCGTCTTCTTTAATACGCGCCTTCATCTCTTGAAACAAATCGGCCTGAAAATCCTTGGTGTGGGCCGTCATTTTGTCGTGATAATCGTTTTCGCGTTCAAGATAATCTATGACTTCTTCATCTTCACGATCATTGAGCCAATAGTAAGGATCCATGCGCACATCACCGTGCATCTCTAGGTATTTTTCTTTGACTTCAGCCAGCGGTGGGGTCACATTTTTTGGTGCCATTTTTTGGGTATTGTTTGAACATGAGGCGACCATAAGTCCGATAAAACTTGCCAGTAAATAAGAGGTCTTTTTCATGAGGTTTTATTGGGTTTGGTTAGGATTAGCGTTGCGCGATAAAAGTACTAATTTATTTAGTTATACTGCCATTTTCTAATGGGCCATTGAACTTATGCTATGGAGAAATTTTTAAGCAGGGAAAGCATCCGTTGATGTTGCTGCCCAGTGTAATCTAAATGGGTTACCATTCGCCATTTACCTTGGCCCATAGCGCTAATACGCACTTTATTTTGATCTAAAAATTCTAAAAATCGCTCTTGAGCTACTTCGGGTTTTAAGTAAAATATGACAATATTGGTCTGGGTGGGCTCCACCTTTTGCACATAATCCAATGTTGCTAAGGTTTTTGCTAAATCTTGAGCTTTGATATGGTCCTTAGACAAACGCTCCAATTGATGCTGAATCCCGTAAAGTCCGGCAGCAGCCATATATCCGACTTGACGCATGCCACCGCCCAATACTTTGCGCACGCGCATGGCTCTTTGAATCACCTGAGATTTACCCACCAAAACAGTGCCCATTGGAGCCCCGAGTCCCTTACTCAAACAAACTGAAATAGTATCAAATAACCCTCCATATTCCTTTGGATTTTGATTTTGAGACACTAGAGCATTCCATAGTCTCGCACCATCTAAATGATACTTCAAACCATAATTATGACACTCAGCCCCGATAGCCCGAAGATCTTCTAGGGCATAACAAGCACCGCCCCCTTTATTTGTGGTATTCTCCACACAAACTAAAGTCGTTAAGGGACTGTGATAAAAATCGGGCGGATTGACCGCAGCTGCGATTTGATCCGCTTTCAGCATGCCGCGATCGCCACTCAAAAGCTTACACGACACACCGCTATTAAAGGACACCCCACCTCCTTCGTAATTATACACATGAGACCATTCATGAGCAATCAATTGCTCTCCAGGTTGGGTATGTAGTTTAATGGCCGCTTGATTGGCCATACTTCCCGTAGGAAAATAAAGGCCTTGTTCTGCGCCAAAAAAGTCAGCCACAAAGTCTTGCAAGGCATTTACAGTTGGGTCCTCATGATACACATCGTCCCCTACATCGGCCGAAAGCATGGCCTCCATCATCCCTGCCGTGGGCTTAGTCACGGTATCACTGCGCAAATCTATTGTGTCCAAATCGTCCATAAGGTTGTCATTTATGCAAAAATACTGAATCCATAATATGGTGCATTTTTGTCAGCTTTAATGTTTGATTAAAAATAAATGTCGTGTTTAGCTCCGCCCAGCGCGCATCAAAATCTTTGTTATTGAATGCACGGTTGACGCATATATCGCGAAAAAACAAAGCATAAGTGTATGTTGTCTCTTGTGCTGGATTATTCTCAAGCTCCAGTTTTTGCTGCTCAATCGATTTATTAACAGAAGATGCTTGGTCTTTTGTTCCGTTGTCTGTAAGGGCCTCATCATTCAGCGTTTGCTTTAACCTAAAAGGCTTCATCATGTCATCGCGCAACGCTGACCAATGGCCTTTAACAAAGTCTCCCAACAGGCTATCTGCTGGCTCGAACTTGTTCCATGGCGCTCCTACAGAACGACGGCTTTTAAAAAATTCTCCTTCAGATTCAACGTACAATTCCT
>OMJU01000065.1 GCA_900299425.1 Candidatus Rokuibacteriota bacterium | reverse complement strand
TGTTTGTTCTCTGCCACTGAAACAGATTTACTGACCCCTCTCCGCCAAGAAGCCGCTATTGAGCCCCTCATTGGCAAAGCCATAGGCGCTAAATTCAAAATGCGTGGCGGAATGGATACCTCAGAAAAGTTTCAAGACCCTGCTCAGTACGAGCAAAACAGAAGTATGATAACTATCGGGGGCTAATTAGCTCTGACCTTTTTTAAACCCATACATATTTTGCCCCACAAAATCGGCAGGAAACTCTTCAACTCCAGGAAAACCTAACTCAATGGTCCCACTATCCTCTGGGATATAATCAGTTTTAAAGATATAATCCCAAAGACTCAAACTTATCCCAAAGTTGACCCCATACTTTCCTTCAGGCAAGTCATAGGCATGATGGTATAAATGCATAACCGGGTTGTTAAAGACATACTTGAGTGGACCCCAAGTCACCTTAATATTGGCATGGTTGATATGCCCGATTGTAATGGCCAAAAAATGAACGATATAGGCCTGCTGCGGTTCAAAACCAAATAGGATCATCACCCCAAAGGTTTTTAGCGGCTTATAGAGAATATTCTCCATCCAATGATAACGAAGGTGGGCAGCAAAACCCATTTCTTTTACACTGTGATGTACTTTATGAAATTTCCAAAGGAAGGAATACTTATGCAATAATGTATGGGTGAACCATTGTACAAAATCAAGCACAACAAAAAATATCAGGAGTTGCCCCCACATGGGCCAACCCGACGGATCAAATAACGCCAGCGATTTATCGTTGATCCCAATATCCTCAAAACCAAGCTGTAAGAGTTTATAAAATCCACTAATGGCCACCGAGAAAATAAAGAAATTGAAAAACATGTAAAAACCATCAAGCCAAAAGTCCTTTCTAAAAACAGACTGATCTTTGCGCCATGGAAATACGATTTCCAAGAACCAAACCAAAAGAGAAATAGCAATTAATCCATAAAAATAATTTGTGTACCAAGGCACTTCAAATAATATTGATTTCCAAGTCCAATCGACTGTGCCCATAAAAGCATTGATAAAACCGTCTAAATATTTTCCCATAGCTATTTAAAATATTGTTGTGATACTGTCTTTTTCTTTAGGATAATTGTCAAAATTAGACCATTCCGTCCATGAGCCATCATAATTTTTTACATTTTTATAACCCAGCAACTCAGTCAGCACAAAGGTCGTGTGTGCCGAACGAACCCCTGAATGACAATAGGCCACTACGGCTTGGTCTTTATTGGGCAAAACCTCTGAATACATGGTTTCCAACTCCTTAAAGCTTTTGAATTTTTTATCTCCGGACTCATTCAGGCATAGATCTGATCAATAAATAGGGTAATTTTCAGCATTTTTAAGGGCATGTTCCTGTTGAATTAGAGTATCATTTTTTTTAGCTCCATTATGTCTGCTGTAGCGAAGGTTGTAGTCTTAAATTTTGAGGGTTATTTGTAGGTGATTAAGAATATATTTTTAAATAATTGATAATCAATTATTTATGATTAATAAATTTGACATTAATCGAGGTTGAATTTACTTGTTGTAGTGTTTTGTATAATTATTGTATAGTTTTTTTATTTCTCGGAGCCTCAAAATATTACTATTTTGACCAAATTATGTGCTCATTTCATAGGGCTTGAAATCGGCGACCAAAAAAATTACTATTAAGACCAAAAATTGCAATGAATTCTAGCGGAACAAAACAACCTATATATCTGGGTAACCAGCCTTATCAAGAGGAACAAAAAGAAATAAAAGGAACAGAAATCACCATCGATGGACAAACGTATTACAAAATTAGTAATGCGGACAAAATGCGTCCATTTTTTATGAGCTTAGTGAGTCATTCCGACCACTGGATGTTCATTTCAAGTACAGGTGGTTTAAGCGCGGGACGCATCAACAGTGATCATGCCCTTTTTCCCTATTATACCGATGATAAAATCACTGAGTCTTATGAATACACGGGTAGTAAAACGCTTATTCTAGTCGATAAAGAAGAGCGTAGACTGCTGTGGGAACCTTTTTCTTCACGTTACAGCGGTGTCTATGGCATTGAGCGTAATTTGTATAAAAATGTTTTTGGCAATAAACTGATTTTCGAAGAAATCAATCATGACCTGGGGTTGACTTTTTCTTATCAATGGGCGACCAGTGAACGCTTTGGTTTTGTTCGTCAAGCCACTTTGACTTCAAATGCTCCTTGTGATCTTAAGCTGAGTATTTTAGACGGAATACAAAATATTTTGCCCTACGGTGTGCCAGAGGGATTGCAGGCCAGTAGCAGTAATCTCGTAGATGCCTATAAAAAATGTGAATTGGAGACGGGCAATTTAGGCCTGTACGCCTTGAGTGCAATCATTTCGGATAAAGCGGAACCCAGTGAATCCCTGAAGGCGAATGTCGTATGGTCAATCGGTTTAAATGCCCCCACGGTTCTATTGTCCTCACAACAAATCGAAGCCTTTAGACAAGGGGGTGCCTTAGTGACCGAGCACGATATCAAGGCAGAGCGCGGGGCCTATTTTGTGGCGGAGTCTTGTGAATTGAAGTCTGGTTCGGATAAAAAATGGTTGATGGTCGCTAATTTGAGTCAGGGCATGAGTGATGTGATCGGTCTGCGTGAAGCACTCAAGAATCCGGAGCAATTACACCTTGAATTATCTCAAGATATCGCACATGGAACCGAACAATTAATCGCCCTTATTGCCGCTAGTGATGGTCTGCAACTCACGGCAGATCGTCGCCGTAATATTCGTCATTTTGCTAACACCATGTTCAATGTCATGCGTGGAGGAATTTTTGACAATAACTATAAAATTGATAGGGCCGACTTCATGGCATACATCGATCGTGCCAATCATAAGGTATTCTTTAAAAAGGCGGAGCAAATGGCGCTTTGGCCAGAGGAATTTGACTTGTTCTTCTTACAGAATGCAGCTAAAAAGGATGAAGATTTAAACTTTAAGCGCCTATGCGCTGAGTATTTGCCATTAAAATTTAGCCGGCGTCATGGAGATCCAAGTCGTCCTTGGAATAAATTTTCGATCAATCTGCGCAATGAGGATGACGGGTCAAAAATATTAGACTACCAAGGCAATTGGCGTGACATTTTTCAAAATTGGGAGGCCTTAGCGCATGCGTATCCCGAATTTATTGAGGGCATGATTTTTAAGTTCCTCAATGCCACAACCTTTGATGGCTATAATCCATATCGTGTATTTAAGGACGGTTTTGAATGGGAAACCATAGAGCCAGACAACCCTTGGTCCTACATTGGTTATTGGGGCGATCATCAGATCATTTATCTATTGAAATTCTTGGAGTTCTTGAAAGCTTATTATCCAGAGAAACTCGAGACTTATTTTAACGAGAACTCTTTTGTATACGCAAACGTACCTTATCGTATCAAGCCCTATGCAGATTTGCTGAAAGATCCAAAAAACACTATCGATTTTGATCATGATAGAGAACATAAGATTCAGTTTAAAAAAGAAGAGATTGGTGGAGATGGAGCTCTGCTTAGAGAAACGCACGTCTTTATTTATAAGGTTAACTTCATAGAAAAGATAATGGCCACCACATTGGCTAAATTGTCTAATTTCATACCTGAGGGGGGTATTTGGATGAATACACAGCGACCAGAGTGGAATGATGCTAACAATGCTTTGGTAGGTAATGGTGTGTCTATGGTAACGCTTTATTATTTGCGTCGCTTCTTGGTCTTTTTTAAAGAGGTGTTGGCCCAGACCAAACACCAAGAGGTGGCGATTTCAGATGAATTATTGCAGTGCTACACTCAGATGAAAGAAACTTTAGCCAATTCCATAGAGGTGCTTAAGGCCCCTATTTCAGACCAGCAAAGAAAAAGTATTCTCGATGGATTGGGCGTGCCTGCGAGTGAATATCGTCAAAAAATCTATGACGAGGATTTTTCAGGTAAAAAATCTGCCCTATTGCTGAATGACTTGGCCGAATTTATTGATTTGGCTTTGGCGCATTTGCACCATGCAATCGATGCCAACAAACGCCAGGATAGCTTGTATCATGCCTATAACTTAATGACCGTTGTTGATGGTGGTGATATCTCCATCGCGCACCTTCCGGAAATGCTCGAAGGGCAGGTGGCTGCCTTGAGCTCAGGATATCTCTCAGCCGAGCGAAGTCTTGAAGTTATGGATGCGCTCAAAGCAAGTGCTTTATTTAGAGAAGATCAATACAGCTATGTGTTGTATCCTAACAAGAGTTTACCGCGATTTTTAAACAAAAATAATATCGATGCCAAAACTCTATCAAGTTCGACACTTTTGTCTCAACTCGTCTCAGTAGGCAATATGGATATTGTGACAAAGGATTGTTTGGGAGGCTATCATTTTAACGGCAATTTTAATAATGTGAATTATTTACGCCAGGCTCTAGCCAAATTGCCTGAAGAATATCAAATGCTCGTGGAACAAGAAGGAAAGCACATCGAGAGCATTTATGAGTCTATTTTTAATCATAAAGGATTTACTGGGCGCTCTGGAACATTCTTTGGTTATGAAGGCCTCGGGTCAATTTATTGGCATATGGTTTCGAAGTTGCGTTTGGCTGTATTTGAAGTTACAGAAATAGCGGTATCCCAAAAAGCTGATCCAAAGACTGTCGGTCGTTTGTTCGATCATTACTTTGAAATTAATGCTGGTATTGGCGCACACAAGTCACCTGAGCTTTACGGAGCATTCCCGACCGACCCGTATTCGCATACTCCTGGAGGAAAAGGAGCGCAGCAGCCAGGAATGACCGGCCAGGTTAAAGAAGATTTGCTTTGCAGATTTGGGGAACTTGGTGTCCGCGTAGCTGATGGTCAATTGAGTTTTGATCGTGCACTTTTATCGGAGACTGAGTTTTTGAAATCGCCCGCTCAATTTAGATATGTGGATGTGATGCAAAATTTTGGCACCATTGATTTGCCAGAGGAAAGTTTAGCCTATACAGTATGTCAGGTTCCAGTGGTTTATTTGCAAGGTGAGAGCCCTTCGATACAGCTGTTCATGACCGACGGGACAGAGCAAGTCGTTTCAGGTCTTACTCTGAATAAAGAAATAAGTCAGGCTATTTTTAAACGCAGTCACCGAGTTGCTCGCATAACGGTACGCTGCTAAAAACTCAATTAAGTAGAATATATAAAATGATCAATTCAGCCAAAAAATTGAATTTACCCTTACCCAGAACATTAATGCGCCAAGGATGCCAATTGCTCTTTGCCGCAGCTTTGGGCATGAGTATGGTGGCTTGTGAATTGAATCAAAAACAAGATAAAATTATGCACCAAAAAAGTGCTTCAAATATACTGGGCAATCCAGATTATCCAGCAATTTCATACGGAGGTTATCGAGGTTTAGTGCGTCAACAGCAGCCTAGTATCGACCAATTAAAGGAAGATATTCGCATCATGCACGCTATGGGTATTCGCGTTTTGAGAACCTATAACATGCAATTCCCCCATGCCACCAATGTGGTTAAAGCTATAGATGAACTGCAGCAAACTGATCCTGATATTGAGATGTACGTTATGCTCGGTGCCTGGATTGATTGTGCTGGTGCTTGGACCCAGACCCCAGATCATACCCAGGAGAATTATGCCGCCAATAAGGCCGAGATCGAACGGGCGGTGGCCTTAGCTCAGCAATACCCGCACATTATAAAAGTAATTGCGGTGGGCAATGAGGCTATGGTGCATTGGGCAGCCTCTTATTTTGTTAGTCCAAAAGTTATTTTGGGTTGGGTGAACC
Source organism: Candidatus Rokuibacteriota bacterium (assembly GCA_900299425.1). Taxonomy (GTDB): domain Bacteria; phylum Bacteroidota; class Bacteroidia; order Flavobacteriales; family Flavobacteriaceae; genus BACL21. The sequence continues at coordinate 3,073 of OMJU01000065.1, read as the reverse complement.
ATCTCCAGGACCTAAAAAAACAGGGCGAATTGTCAAAAGATTTATGGATTACGAGTTCTGATAATTTTGCCTCATGGGGCGGAGGGGGTCCTGAGTACCATAACGAGGATCTTAACGCACTTATTCGTGCTGTAGATTATTTATCGGTTCATACTTACCCATTTCACGACACGCACTACAATCCTGCTTTTTGGCATGAATCGCGCCACAAGAACGCTGATTCGCCTGAGGGAACTTTTGCCCATAGCGCAGAGATTGAGGATAGTTCAAAATTCTCAGGCAGTGTTCGACTTATGGCTAAAGCATTGGCATACAGCCAAAATCAATTTGCCCAAGTGGCTAATTATCTCAAGTCAATCGGTGTTGAAAAACCCATGCACATAGGGGAGACAGGATGGGCCAGTAGTTCTGATGGACTTTACGGACCGGAGGGTTCTCGGGCCGCTGATGAGTATAAGCAAGCTTTGTATTATAGTGCAATGAGGGCATGGACGCAAAAGGCAAACATTAGTTGTTTCTTTTTTGAGGCCTTTGATGAGCCGTGGAAAAGTGCTGCTAACCCTGCAGATTCTGAAAATCATTTCGGTCTGTTTACGGCAGAGGGTCAGGCCAAATACGCCTTATGGTCTTTAGTAGACCAAGATATTTTTAAGGGTTTAACTCGAGATGGAAAATCCATCGAAAAAACTTATCAGGGCAATGAAGATTTACTGGCCGAAGATTTATTGATTCCAGGAATGGATCCCCAAACTAATGCTGTAGAATAACTTTTAAGTGCCATGAGAAAAAAGAGATCATTTCTAACCTTATTCATTGCAGCAATACTTTTGCTAGTGGGCTGCAAAGAGGCGATCCAATCTCAGGAAAAATCGGTTTGGGTACAGCAGGGGACACTCCAAACACCTCAGGGCCAATATTTTGTAAAAGGCGTGTGCTATCATCCCGTGGGGAAGGGACAGACACAGAGAAGTTTTGAACGATTAAAGCAGGATCTGGAACTCATGACCGATGCGGGCATCAATACCATACGCGTCTACGAACCAATAGACTCAAAAGAAGTCCTGGATGAAATAGAAAAGTCGGGAATACGCGTAATTATTAGTTTCGGTTACAATCAACAGGGCTATTATGATCTGTTGTCAGGAACCTATATGGATTATGTGACAAAGTTTAAAGATCACCCTGCTATTTTATTTTGGGAGTTAGGTAATGAATATAATTATCACCCGGAATGGTTTCAGGGCACCATGGATCTTTGGTATGAAACGGCTGCAATGGCCATAAAGGCCATACACAGTGTTGATAAAAATCATCCAGTGGCCTCAGCTCATGGAGAGGTGCCCACGGTAGAGGTTCTCGAACAATTAGCAGAATTGGATTTATGGGGGCTTAATGTTTATCGCTGGGATGAATCCCATAAAGCCCTTGAGGATTTTGCTCAGTTAAGCGATAAAGCGGTTTATTTCTCTGAACTCGGCGCAGACAGCTATATGACCGCCTCAAAATTGGGGTATGCTCAAGGAGAAAACCAAAAAGCCCAGGCAGATGCCCTGGCCCGAATCCTAGAACAAATTCTAACCCCAGATTCACCTGCCGCCGGAGTGGCGATTTTTTCATTTACCGATGGATGGTGGAAAGCGGGGAATCCCGAATCTCAAGATGTCGGCGGATGGGCTCCGGGCAGTAGTGGTGTTCCCTATGATGCTACGGCCAATGAAGAGTACTGGGGAATCGTAGATATTGATCGAAATAAAAAAGAAGCTTACAGTGTGGTTCAATCCTTTTTTAAAGCCTATCAAAAAAGGAAATAATACCAGGATGAATAGAATGAGTGAGACGGCTGCAGACATAGTGAAGACTGGATTAAAAATCGAGGTATTTGAAACTTCTCGATCGGGAGGAGGTCTTGTTCAAATTACTCAGGATCAATTGAATCATTGTAATCTGAGCCATAATGAGCGTCTCGTGGAGCTCACTTTATTCCCCGATCAAGAGCGTCAAACCATCACGGGCTTTGGCGGTTCATTTACTGATGCGACGTCTTATTTAGTGCATCAATTGAGCCAGGCCAAACGTCAATTGTTAATTCAGGCCTATTTCAGTCCAGAGGGGGCGAATTATTCTTTGACCAGAACCCACATGAATTCATGTGATTTTTCGCGCAGACAATACAGTTATGCCCCTGTGGCGGGAGACAGAAATTTAGAGCATTTTAATATAGAGCATGATCGGGATTACCTTATCCCAATGATTAAGGCGGCCTTGAAAGTCTCCCACAATGGTTTTAAATTAATTGCCTCTCCATGGACTGCGCCACCATGGATGAAAGACAACAATTCATGGGTAGGTGGGGATTTGTTACCGGAATTTTATCCAACCTGGGCTAAGTTTTTTGTGAAATATGCTCAGAATTATGCTAAGGAGGGTATTGTACTTTGGGGATTTACTGTAGAAAATGAGCCTCATGGAAATGGTGGTAATTGGGAAAGCATGCACTATACCCCTGAGCAAATGACCGAATTTGTACGTGATCATTTAGGTCCAACTTTGGCCGAATCAGGGTTCGAGCATTTGAAAATCCTGGGTTATGATCAAAATAGAGAGGGCTTGGATCATTGGGTGTCTGTCATGTATCAAAATGCAGATAATGCGCGCTATTTTCATGGGACTGCTGTTCATTGGTATGAGAGCACCTACGAATATTTCCCACAAGCACTAGAAAGAGCACATCATGCCGCTCCCCAGAAGTATTTAATACAAACCGAGGCCTGCTGTGATGCCCAGACGCCAGTTTGGGGCGAAGATGATTGGTATTGGCGTGAAGAGGCCACAGATTGGGGTTATACTTGGCGCGAGCCAGAGAAAAAATATTTACATCCAAAATACGCCCCGGTGCACCGATATGCCAGAGATATCATCGGGTGCTTGAATCACTGGGTTGATGGATGGATTGATTGGAATATGGTATTGGATCGACAAGGTGGCCCAAATTGGTTTGAAAACTGGTGTGTGGCTCCCATCCTCGTCGACCCTTCAACGGATGAAATCTATTTTACACCGCTGTACGATGTGA
>OMJU01000064.1 GCA_900299425.1 Candidatus Rokuibacteriota bacterium | reverse complement strand
GTATATTGGCTGCACAAATCATAGGCAGTCACGACAAATGTGTTTTGGATAAATTACTTGCCTACAAACATGGCCTCAAGATTAAAGTGGAAGAAGGCGCTAAATCTTTAACAAAATAATGACAAATCCCTTACTGGCGTCCTTTGATATGGTCCCTTTTGACTATATCAAAGCAGCGCATTTTTTACCTGCTGTTGAATCTTTAATCGCTCAGGCCAAAGCCGATATTCAACAAATTACATTGAACAAAGAGCCAGCGAATTTTGAAAATACATTGCTGGGCCTTGAATACGCGGGACTAAAATTAGAACGCGTGAGTCAATGCTTTTTTAATTTACTCAGCGCCCACACCAATGATGCTTTACAGGCCGAGGCCCAGAGTATTGCTCCACTGCTGAGTAGTTTTAAAAATGATATCTTAATGGATGCTGGGCTTTTTAAGCGTATTAAAGCACTATACGATCAGCGAGAAACATGCGCATTGACCCAAGAGCAGGACAGACTTTTAGAACAAACCTATAAATCATTTTGCCGCAATGGTGCCTTGCTCAACCCCAAACAACAGGAAGAAGTTCGGCAAATAGACAGTGCTTTGGCTAAAGCCACCTTGACCTTTGGCAATAATGTACTGAGCGAGACTAATGCCTTTAGTCTACATATTGAAGATGAAGAGACTTTGGAAGGACTCCCCCAATCATTTTTGGACAGTGCAAGAGAGCAAGCCCGATCAAAAGGTTTGGAAGGATTTATCTTAGGTCTTGACTTTCCGAGTTATATGCCGGTGATGAAATTTGCGAAAAACCGCGCACTACGTCAAAAATTATGGCTGGCCTATGGTGCGCGAGGGGCACAAGATAATGAGCAAGACAACAAGGCCATAATAGGGGAAATTGTACGTTTGCGTCAGCGCCGTGCAGAAATTTTGGGTTACCCAAATCATGCCGCCTTTGTATTAGAGGAGCGTATGGCAAAATCCCCCGAAACGGTACATGCTTTTTTGACTGACCTATCAGACAAGGCTAGACCAGCAGCGGAAAGAGAGTTAAACGAACTTCAATTGTTTGCTCAAAAGCAACAGCAGCTCGATCAGCTTGAGCCTTGGGATCAAGCTTTTTATAGCGAGGGGCTGAAAACAAAACTCTTTGATTGGGATGAAGAAAAAATCAAAGCTTACTTCCCCCTTGATAAGGTCTTGTCGGGGGTATTTAGTATCGCTAAAAGACTCTACGGCTTGCGCTTTGAATTGGATCCAAGTGTCCCCGTATATCACCATGAGGTCAAAGTTTACCGGGTGCTGGATGCAAAAAGTAATTTCAAAGCACTCTTATACACTGATTTTCATCCAAGACCCTCTAAAAGAGATGGCGCATGGATGACCAGTTATAAAACTCAGTATAAATCTGACAAAGAAAACCACCGCCCACATATTTCAATTGTTTGCAATTTTACGCATCCCGACGATCAAGGCAGAGCTTTACTGAGTTTCCAAGAAGTCACCACACTTTTTCACGAGTTTGGTCATGCACTGCACGGGATTCTCGCCGATACGCAATACCCCAGTCTCTCGGGTACAAGCGTCTCGTGGGATTTTGTAGAATTACCCAGTCAAATCATGGAAAACTGGTGCTGTCAACAAGAAAGCCTGAACTTATTTGCACAGCACTATCAGACAAATGAACCACTGCCCCTGGTATATCTGGAACAAATCAATGCCATAAAATCATTTCAGGAAGGGCTGCAAACCCTGCGCCAAATTGGCTTTGCTACGCTAGATATGGCCTATCACAATGGTCAATACACAGGTCCAGATATCGTTAGTTTTGAACGCGAGATACTTGGCCCCATGCAACTGCTCAAACATAATCACCCTTACCTTATGAGCACTGCTTTTTCACATATTTTTCAGGGGGGATATGCAGCGGGGTATTACAGCTATAAGTGGGCCGAAGTGCTTGATGCCGATGCGTTTTCGCTCTTCGAAGAACGCGGAATTTTTGACTCCGAAACTGCGCAGAGTTTTGCACAGCATATCCTGAGTCAAGGGGGAACCCAGGACCCAATGATCCTGTATGAAAAATTCAGAGGAAGGGCCCCAAAAAATGAGGCACTACTCAGACGAGCTGGATTGCTCGCCTGACCGCCACATTAAAGTAAACATATCATTACTAGCCATGCTATAGGTATGGCCTCAATCCAAAAGGCACTGTACCAAAAGGATTGTTTTGGCTTGGCCATAATGAGTCCAAAAAAGCTAAGGCCCATGGTCAACAAATACGGGAGGTCCACAAATGAAATGCTTTGGTTTAACCATTGATATTGTCCCAGGTGTAACCAAAAATGAATACCTATATTGCTCAAAATTAGGAAGGTACCTAAAATTTTAACCCGAAGTAGTCCAAGCTTTTGAGGCCAAGTAGGATGGCGGAGTTGATCTTTGCTCGAATCTCGAATTTCAAATGGAATAGTCAAAACAATAATCCACAGAGTCTGGGCAATAAACAAGGCGGCGAGATCCACAACTGTATGGCCAAACGACAGCATTGGGACGAGGACCGTAACACCGGACCAGGCAAAAGCCACAAT
>OMJU01000063.1 GCA_900299425.1 Candidatus Rokuibacteriota bacterium | reverse complement strand
GATCCTGACATTAAAGCGATATTACCGACCCACCTCTATGGGGGGTTAGCGCCTATGGATGAGATTAGTGCTCTGGCGCAAAGGCGCGGATGGTTAATCGTTGAGGATGCTGCTCAGGCACATGGCGCAAAAACACTGCAGGATTTACGCGCTGGACATTTAGGCCATGCCGCTGGCTTTAGTTTTTATCCTACCAAAAATTTAGGGGCTTTAGGGGATGCAGGAGCTGTTACTACAGATGATGATGAATTGGCCGATACAGTGCGCCTATTGCGCAATTATGGTTCTCAGGAGCGCTATTTCAATAAATTGAGTGGATTTAATTCGAGATTAGATGAATTACAAGCAGCCTTTCTTGAGATAAAACTAAAGATGCTTGACCAAGACAACGCCTGGCGCATAGCTATTGCGCAAAGATATAACGCCGAGATACATAATCCCCAGATCATATTGCCAATCCCCCGCTATGGCGGCGATCATGTCTATCATTTGTATGTCGTACGCACGCCTTACAGGGAACAATTACAACAACATTTAGAAGAACTTGGTATTGGTACACTGATACATTATCCTGTGCCCCCGCACAAGCAAGAGGGTCTGGCGGAATTAGGTGCCGATTGCTTTCCAAAGACAGAACAATTGCACGATAGGGTTTTAAGCCTCCCGATGAGTCCCGTTATGACCGCTGATCAAGTCGACCGGGTAATCTCTGGATTAAATTCTTTCAAGGCGTGAAAATTCTGGATTTCATAAAAAGTAACACCCTGCTAAAAATGACTTCGCTCAATGCGCCGGTAATTTTGGTCAGGCAATTTATATCTCTATTTATTCGCCGCGTAATTGCTGAAAATTTTGGGGAATCTGGTATTTTCTTACAAGGGCAATTGCGGAGCTTAATTCAGCTTTTGACCTCGTTTACGTCATTGGGGATATTCAACGGGATTGTGAAATACATCTCGGAATTCAAAGAGGATGAAAAACAGCTAGCGGCTCTTTTTTCAACCACTTTTGTCTTTACCGCCATTGGAAGTGTCATCAGTGCTTTGGTGCTCTTGATTTGGCATGATGGGCTCAGCAATTACCTTTTCGGCACCGATCGCTATGCGTATTTGATTCAGCTCATTGCCCTTTTGGTACCAATGATCAGTCTTCAAAGAGTATTTAATGGTGTGATTAATGGACTGTCCCAGTACAAGAAGTTTGCTAAAATTGATTTGCTGAGTTATTTATTGAGCTCGGCCTTAATTATTGGCTTTTTGTATGCCGATAATTTTGATGGCGTATTGATTGCAATCGCGATCACTCCTGCAATTCAATTGGGTATATTACTATGGGTTTTTGCTAAGGTATTGACCCAGTACCTGAAATTCAAGGACCTATATTTTAAAGCGCCTTTGGCGAATTTTTTTATTGCTTTTTCTTTGATGTCTTTTTTCTCCACGGTTATTCTCAGCACAGTCGAAATTGAAATACGCAATATGATTTTAAGACGAATATCAGAGAGTGACGCGGGGATATGGTCTGCCATGCTGGATCTTTCAAAAAATTATATGGCTTTTTCGACCATTTTATTTACTATGTACGTCATTCCTAAGTTTGCCCTTGTGGTAGGACGGCGATCTTTCGTGAGAGAAATGGGTCATGTGTACAAGACGATTTTGCCCATTTTTGGATTGGGAATGCTCGGGGTATACTTGTTTAGAGACCTGATTATCGATTTGATATTTCCCGGATTTGACGCCATGTCCTCACTCTTTCAATGGCAATTATTAGGAGATTTTGTGCGTTTGATTGCTATGGTAGTTTCCTATTATTTTATCTCCAAAAAATTGGTGTACCATTTTGTAATTACTGAAATATTATCAGTTGGCTTATTTTATTTCTTCGCCCATTATTTTATCGACTTGTACGGGGTAGAGGGCGTAGTTCTGGGTCATTTTATTCGCTATTGTGTTTATTTAATTGTTGTTTTCGCTCTTGTCTGGATTTACGTGCGCAAGCAAGAAAATCAGGAGTCACAAATGACATAAACATAGGTCAATGGAGGCAAAAAACTCATATCAAAGTATGCTAAAGGCCACCACCTTGTTTGGTGGGGTTCAAGTGGCCAATATTTTGATGGCACTTTTACGCTCTAAATTCATCGCTTTATTTATCGGGCCTGCTGGAATGGGTATTGCTAGTTTACTCATGGCAACACTCAACGTCATATTGGCCGTGACTAATTTGGGACTTGATCGAAGTGGGGTCAAAGAAATCGCGGCTTATGACACCCAAAGCAAAGAAGATCAGAAAAATATCCTACGTATTTTAAAAACTCTTTTTTTGGTTACGGCAATCATTGGGGTAGTTTTGCTGGTGATCACCGCGCCCTGGATCAGTCTCTGGACCTTTGGGGATAATCATTACGCCACTCATATAAGGGCGCTTTCAATAGCATTATTGTTCAAGCAGCTCACACAATCTACTTTAACCCGTTTACAAGGGCTACGCGTACTTAAAGGACTGGCCAAAGCCAATGTGTGGGGTAATTTTTTAGCGCTTTTGGTAACCATTCCCCTTTATTACTATTGGCGCATTGATGCGATTGTTCCTGCCATCATACTTTCTGCGGTTATAAGTTTTGCCGTAGCTCAGTTTATTGATGCCCAGCGCAAGGACTCAATTGCTTTTATAGCACCTATTAAAGCTTGGCAAGAGGGAACACCCATGATGCGCTTAGGGCTAATGCTCAGTTTGAGTTCCATTGTGACTTTACTAGTGGGCTATGGCATGCAACTTTTAATATCAGGCATAGGCGGATTGGCTCAAGTAGGTTTGTATAACGCTGGTTTTTTAATCCTGAATACCTATGTCGGGCTGATTTTTACTGCAATGGGAACAGATTATTTTCCGCGTCTATCCGCTGTGGGCGAAGACCTTTTGCAAACAAGGGCCATAGTGGGTAATCAAGCCGAAATGGCGACATTGTTAATGCTTCCTATAATCGTGGTGTTTTTGGCTTTAGCGCCATGGATCATTACCCTGTTGTATACTGCCGAATTTGAGGCAGTAGTGCCCCTGGTGCGTTGGGGTATTTTGGGTATGTTATTTAAGGCCGTATCCTTCTCTTTGGGTTATGTGATTATCGCCCGCGGTGATTCCAAATTGTTTTTACGCACCACTTTGAGCTTCAATGCCCTTTTATTTACCATAAATGCCGTAGGTTATTATTATTGGGGGCTTTCTGGACTTGGCCTGAGCTTTTTAGTCTATTATATCATTCATTTTTTTAGTTTGATCTTTATTGTGCGTTGGCGTTATGCGCTGGGGCTCTCCAAAGGGCTCTACGCCATCTTTACTCTGGGATTGATTCTTTGTGTTGCGGTACTTTTGAGTAGCACTGCACAGGCCTCCGTACTTCAAATTGCCTTAACGGCCCTATTAATTGTGATAACTTGCCTATTTTCGTTGTATCGATTAAATCAAAGAATTGATTTAATCGACATGTTGCGCAGTAAAATGGATAAAGATTCTCATGAGCATTAGACCCTTGTACCGTAAATTAAGAGAACGCTGTCAATTGTATCGCAAGATCAATTGGTGCAAGTCCGTGTATTTTAACTTTAAGTACTTCTCCTTCTCTACGGCGCGCAAGCTGCCGGTCTTATTTTACGGGAAGGTCCATTTTGGCAAGCTAAAGGGCTCAATAAGTTTGCCAGATGACTTGCGTATGGGAATGATTGGTTTTGGGCAGCCCTATGAATTGGTCACCCGTTCCCGAGGGATTGCTCAGATCCACATCGAGGGTCAAATCATGTTTAAGGGATATGTTCAATTTGGCTTGGACTATTTATTACACGTGGGTTCAGAGGGTAAATTGACTATGGGCCATATGGCCAGTGTCGCTTCAAACAGCAAGGTGATCTGTCACCAAGAAATAACATTTGGCGATTATGCCCGATTGGGATCAGAGGCCCAAGTAATCGATACAAATTTTCACGCAATGCGCACGGTAACTTCAAATATCCCTTTGCCCATGCGTGGTCCTATTAGTATAGGATCTTATAATTTTATCAGCAATCGGGTGACTTTTTTGCAAGGGACCAAGACCCCAGAGCATTGCACAGTAGCCTCGAATAGCTTGTGCACTAAAGACATTACCGCTCTAGGTCAAAATATTTTAGTCGGCGGCATTCCCGTCAAATTATTGCGAGAAGATATTGACAGAGACTGGGCTGGTGAACAGGCCATGCTCGATAAATATTTAAAGTTGTTTTAAGGCTGGTTGCGCGCATTACTGGGGCTCAATTCACAGACCTCCAGAGCTCTAAATACTGCTGGGCTACCTTTTTGTAGTGATGATGTCCTTCAATGAAGCTACGCGCTTGTTCCCCGATAGTAACTCTTTGCGCAGGATGATCAATAAGTTCGATCAGGAGTGCTGCAATTTTTTGTGCATCAGGAAGTGCATTCAGGGCGACGCAATGTTCGGGAATATTATAGTGTTCGCGCCATTCTTTTTCTGCACAAGTCAGTAGGACCTTTCCTTGAGCCATCGCCTCGAGGGCGTTATAGCCTTGATCATAACCCAAAACTTGATCCAGAACAATATCGCTTTGTGCTAATTGAGTCACATAGGTAGCGTAAGGTAAATCCTCAGTCCGCACTATCTCACATGAACCTGAGCGTTCTCGCTTGACAATTTCCAGTGCCTGATCAAAATAATCACTTCCTTTTTTAAAATAGTTTTTTGTGTTTCCCCCGTGAAAAATAACAGGTTTTTTATCTTGACTCTGGGCAGTAAACTTAATGTCATCGATATTTATTGGGTTGGGCACCATGCCTAGATATTTTTTTAATCCGCGGTAGGGGAGATCGTAATCCATGTCTGTGGCAATATACCCTTGGCATAAGTCATAGACAGCTTGGTGTAAGTCCTGATGTTTTTTGCTCAGGTATTTTAATATTGGGCCATATTCTTTTTTACTCACTTTACCTTTAAAAAGTGGTTCTAAAATAGAGTAGCGAAACTTTTTGTCCATGGCAAATCGCACACTAATAAAATCTGTTCCGCAGGCCAAAACAAATAATTTATTGTTGTGTACTTTAAGCCATTTTATGAGTTTTAACTCATGATTCGGCATAATGCCCAATGGGCTTTCGTTGATGAGTTGCACGAGATCAAATCCTTTGAGCTGCTGCCGATGACCCAGCGCCTCTTGCAGCATAAACCATGATGAGCAGTCAAAACCACTCAAACGATAGATTAAATTTTTAAACAATTTGATTGGGCCCTTTTGAAATCTGCGGTGGAGTTTTATATCCACAGGGTAATTTTTAAAATAATCTCCATCACCCATCAAAACCACTTGATGACCCAATGCCGTTAGACCTTCTTTGAGGGAATTGTGCAATCTACTGTATTCGCCTACTAAAAGTATCTTCATATCTTTGTGAGAGACCACTAAGTTAGCCTATTTGAGCGAAGTTAAAAATATTCATGTTTGCTTAGTCACCATCTCGCTCGGTTCAGGTGGTGCTCAGCGGGTTGTGGCCGCCCATTCCCATATGTTTGCCGAATTGGGTTACAAAGTGACCACTACGGTATTGCGCAATCCAATTGATTACGCTTACAGTGGCGATTTATTGCATTTAGGCGGGAAAAATCCTGATCAAAAATCAGAAAATGGGACGGTTACAAGTCGTAGTACGGCAGACCGTCCTGTGACTAAGCCCTGGCAGCGATTGTGGCAATTATATCGTTTTATTGCCAAGAATAAACCTGATGTCATTGTAGATCATCGTTCACGTACCAGCATACTTAAAGAGTGGGTTTATCGAAAATTGATTTATCGAAATACCCGGGTGATCTATGTCTGTCATAGTGCTCATGTACCCATTTACCTGACCGATAATCCACGTTTGTTTGCAAAAATAACTTCGAGGCGTTCGCAGCATGTGGGTGTTTCTCGATACATTACTGAGGACTTAATGCCTCAGTACGGATTAGGCCATGGGCATCATATTCCTAACTTTATTGGGCCACAATGGTTGTCTGTAAAGCAGGCACCATCCAAAATTAAGTCACCCTATCTATTATGGTATGGAAGGTTGGATGATTCGGTAAAGGACGTTGCATTCTTACTCGAGTCATTTGCAGCGTCTCAAGCATGTGCTCAGGGTTATCAAATGGTGATTTTAGGCTCCGGTCCAGACGCCGAACCACTGCAGCAAAAAGCCAAAGCATTAAACCTAGAGCCGAATGTTGTGTTTTTATCGTTTGATCCTAGTCCTCAAGGGTTGATATCAGGGGCAAAATGCGTTTGTCTCACCAGCCATTATGAAGGATTTCCCATGGCATTACTCGAGGCCTTGTCGCTGGGTACACCGGTTATTTCATTAGATGTTATTTCTGGCCCCAATGAATTGATTCAAGATCGAAAAAATGGTTTGCTGGTGCATGAGCGAAATAGTCGTATTTTTGGTGAGGCCATAGATAATTTATGCCTCGATGAGGCGTTTTATAAAGGGCTCAAAGAAAATGCGCAACCCTCGGTTGACGCCTACAGTGCGCACCGAGTATACCAAAAATGGAAACAGCTAATCGAACATGAATAAGACCACAATAGACGATTTGACACTCATTCAGATACCCAAGATTCACGATCCCAGAGGTAACTTATCGGTGGTTGAGGGGGATGTCTTGCCCTATAGCATTGAGCGGGTGTACTATCTTTACGATGTCCCCTCTGATGCAGCGCGGGGTGGCCATGCTCATAAGCAACAACTCGAATGTTTGATCGCCCTTAGCGGAAGTTTTTCTGTGCTTTTAGATGATGGTCAAAACAAGACTAGGGTGGTATTGAACAAACCCAATCAAGGCCTGCTTATTCCCACGGGAATTTGGCGCTCTTTGGATGATTTTTCATCGGGGGCAGTCTGTTTGGTCCTTTCTTCAGGCCGTTTTGAAGAAGCCGACTACATTCGCGAATATCCCGATTTTTTAGCGGCCAAAGGCCGATAGCCTCAGTCCAAAACCGGCCAAAAATAGCTGAGTCCAAAGCCCAATTCGCAAGATACTTCCAGGAAGTCCCATAAGAATGCGCTGTCTGGTATTGAGTGATGATTTATTTATTGCTTTAAAGTAAGCCTGAGCCTTTTTAATATCTCCTGCCATTTTATACTTGAGACCGATCGAAAAACGATTTAAATCCAAATAAACTTTAAGTGATTTGTTGTTTTGAGTTAGGGATTCATAGCGATCTAAATCGATAAATTGACGTCTAAGGGTGGGGGCATGGGAAATTCTATTACTGCTGAACTGCCGGTGGCAGGCCGAAACAGTATTCACCCAATACATGGGCTGGGTCAACGCCGCGCGAATCCACAAATCGGTATCTTCTCCCGCGCCCATGGTTATTTCAGGATTAAAGCCGCCAAGGGTTTGGAAAAATTCTTTGGAAAAACACATGGCTGAGGTCCAGGCAGGTGCGTCTTTTTTGGCCATAGCAAAATAGTCTTCAACGGCCCCTTGCCAGCCGTGTTGGTTTAATCTCAAAGGCGTATCTACTGTTTTGACAAGATTAGGGGTAAAAGCCTTTTCATAGGCGGTAGCCATCCAACGCGCTTCAGGGAAACGCTGAATTAAGGCATTCAGATTTTCGAGGTGATTGGGATACCAATAATCATCGGCATCGAGAAAAGCAATGTATGGAGTTTGAGCCTCTTGCACTCCTTTATTTCTGGCCGGGCCGACGCCTTGGTTTTTTTGAGCGATTAAACGCAGCCGGACATCATTGTAACTCTTGACCAATGCAGCACTTTGATCGGTCGAACCGTCATCGATGACGATGACTTGAAAATCTGTAAAAACTTGCGCGAAAACAGAGTCTAGGGTAGCGCGAATTTCAGCAGCCTTGTTATACAGAGGAAT
>OMJU01000062.1 GCA_900299425.1 Candidatus Rokuibacteriota bacterium | reverse complement strand
ACTGGGCTGTTTGGACACCCCCACATCAGGGCACTATGAACTTAATGGGGTTGATGTCAGCAGCATGAGCGACGATCAGCTAGCGGAAATTCGCAATAAAGAAATTGGATTTGTCTTTCAGACTTTTAATCTATTACCACGAACGACAGCCTTAGACAATGTCGCATTGCCTATGGTTTATGCCGGTGCTGGCAAGGCTCAGCGCCATGAGCGCGCAGCAAAAGTCCTGCATGACGTTGGGCTCGCTGACCGTATGGACCACAAGCCCAACCAGCTTTCTGGAGGGCAGCGCCAAAGAGTTGCAGTCGGACGCGCCCTTGTGAATGAACCCTCGATCATTTTGGCCGATGAGCCCACAGGGAACTTGGACTCTAAGACATCTTTGGAGATCATGCAGCTTTTTGACGATATTCACAAAGCCGGCAATACCGTAATTCTCGTCACCCACGAAGAAGAAATCGCTGCACATGCCCATAGAGTCATTCGCTTGCGTGATGGGGTTATAGAAAGTGATACTAAAACTAAATAACCCATGCTCACCTGGACCTTTATAGCGTTTTTACTTTTGGCCGTGGTGGTTTGGAATAACTTTCGGGTTCAAAAATCAAGACGTAAACGCAGTCAGCGGAACTTTCGCAACGGCGTGCGTCAAAAACGTCAAAATAAAGCGTAGTTCATGAAAATCTATACAAAAACCGGAGATCAAGGCAATACCTCACTTTTTGATGGAGCACGTGTGCCCAAGCAGCATCAGCGTATTGAGGCTTATGGGACTCTGGATGAGCTTAACGCCTATATCGGGCTGTTAATGAGTCAAGGTATTGCACAGGAATACAAAAAGCAACTCGGTGCTATCCAAAACGAACTTTTTGTACTAGGAGCACAACTAGCGAATCCACAGGAAGAATCGGCTGCAAAATTGCGCAAAACACCCACGATTCAGCCCGAGCAGATCACAGCGTTGGAAACGGCCATTGATAAAATGAACGAAGTCCTGCCCCCCATGACCCATTTTATTTTACCTGGTGGCCATAGCATAGTGTCATATTGTCACATCGCACGCACGGTTTGCCGGCGCGGCGAACGCCGCGCCACACTTTTGGCCGAAAACCACAGCGTTCCGCCCTTGGTAATACAATACCTCAACCGACTTTCTGACTACCTTTTTGTCTTGGCACGAAAGTTGACTTTTGACTTGGGTATTGAAGAATTAAAGTGGGTGCCCGACGGGGAGAAAAAATAAGCCTCCAGACCACGGTCTAAACGCAAAAGAATAACTTCGAATAAAAGGCCGAACAGAGGACAAAGGATGTTAATTAACCTTCTGTTTTTCAACACATTGAGATTGTTCTTTTAAATTATGATGAATAAAATATCTTTTTACTTGACATTCTGAAGTAAAAATTTATTTTTGCAAAAAACTAAACGGAATTCTGTTATGTACTGGACATTAGAATTAGCATCCTACCTAAGTGATGCGCCTTGGCCGGCAACCAAAGACGAATTGATAGACTATGCGATCCGTACAGGAGCTCCTCTAGAGGTCGTAGAAAACCTTCAATCCATTGAAGATGAAGGCGATTCATACGATTCGATAGACGAAATTTGGCCAGATTACCCTACAGATGAAGATTATCTGTGGAACGAAGATGAATACTAAACAGCGGTATCACTGCTGAATCAAGTCTCAGGCCCGTGTGTTCTGAGACTTTTTTTTTACAATAACCAAAGCCAATTAAATGGCTTAAACCCTTTGAATTTGTGGGTTTTTGTCGTTTTTTTGTGGGGCTAAGTTCAATGGGCCAAAAGCGACCATGACTTAAGCTGAAATCCGACAATAATGGGACTATTAGACAGTGTTTTAAAAATATTTGTAGGGGATAAATCAAAACAGGATTTAGGGCAAATACAGCCTCTAGTCAATCAAATAAAGGCATTAGAATCGAGCATCGCTGCCCTATCTTTGGATGAATTGCGCGCAAAATCCGATGCATTTCGCCAGCGCATCAAAGAGGATCAAACCGAAGTAGAGGAAAAAATCCAGGAACTTCACAAGGCCATCGAAGCCGAATCGGATATCGATAAAAAAGAAGACCTTTATAACGCGATCGACCGACTCAAAGACGAGCGTTACGCCATTGAAAAAACAACCCTAGACGATATACTGCCCGAGGCTTTCGCGGTGATTAAAGAAACCGCCAAACGCTTTAAAGAGCATGAGGTACTCAAGGTAACAGCCACTGCCAAAGACCGCGAATTTTCCGCCACCAAAAGCTACATTACCCTTTCAGGAGACCAGGCTTATTGGTCTAACAGCTGGGATGCTGCTGGAAAACAAGTCACTTGGGATATGGTGCATTACGATGTACAGCTCATTGGAGGGATAGCCCTACATCAAGGCAAAGTCGCTGAGATGCAAACTGGTGAGGGTAAGACGCTCGTTGCGACCTTACCGGTATACCTGAACGCTTTAGCGGGACACGGGGTGCACCTGGTGACCGTGAACGATTATTTGGCCAAACGAGACAGTGCATGGATGGCCCCTATTTTTGAATTCCACGGCATGAGTGTGGATTGCATTGACTTGCACCAACCTAACTCTGCAGCACGACGCAAGGCCTATAACGCCGACATTACTTACGGAACCAATAACGAATTTGGTTTTGACTACCTGCGCGATAATATGTCGCATACCCCAGAAGATTTAGTCCAAAGACCGCATCACTATGCAATTGTAGATGAGGTGGATAGCGTCCTTATTGACGATGCCCGTACGCCCCTGATCATCTCAGGTGCAGTACCTCAGGGCGATCGGCATGAATTCAATGAGCTTAAGCCAAAAATCAGTTCGATTGTCGATGTCCAGCGTAAATACTTGACTGGGGTCCTGGCTGAGGCCAAAAAACTTATTGCCAGTGGCGATGATAAAGAGGGAGGATTTCAACTACTGCGCGTTTATCGTGGGCTGCCTAAAAACAAAGCGCTGATCAAGTTTTTATCTGAGGAAGGCGTGCGTCAGATTCTGCAAAAAACAGAAAATTTCTACATGCAGGACAACAACCGTGAGATGCCCAAAGTCGATGCGGATTTGTATTTTGTAATCGACGAAAAAAACAATCAGATCGAGCTTACCGATAAGGGTGTTAATTATCTTTCGGGCAGTGACGATCCTGACTTTTTTGTCATGCCTGAGATCGGTATGGAAATCGCTAAAATCGAGGCCAAAGGACTCGCGCTTGAGGCTGAGGCCAAAGAAAAAGAGGCACTGTTTCGCGATTTTGGGATCAAAAGTGAGCGTATTCACACCCTGAACCAGTTACTCAAAGCCTATACCCTGTTTGAAAAAGACACCCAGTACGTGGTAATGGACAATCGTGTGATGATCGTTGATGAGCAAACGGGACGGATCATGGACGGACGCCGCTATAGTGATGGTCTGCACCAAGCCATTGAGGCGAAAGAAAACGTCAAAATTGAGGCAGCAACCCAGACTTTTGCCACCATTACCCTGCAAAACTACTTCCGCATGTACCGCAAGCTTTCTGGAATGACGGGTACTGCAGTTACAGAAGCCGGAGAGCTTTGGGAGATTTATAAACTCGATGTAGTAGAAATACCCACCAATCGACCCATTGCCCGCGATGACCGCGACGATAAAATTTACAAGACTAAACGAGAGAAATATAACGCCGTCATTGACGAAGTCGTGCAGCTCTCACAGGCTGGTCGTCCAGTTCTGATTGGGACCACCTCGGTGGAGATTTCAGAGCTATTGAGCCGTATGCTCGGTATTCGCAACATCAAGCACAATGTATTGAACGCCAAATTGCACAAAAAAGAAGCAGATATTGTAGCCGAGGCTGGAGACAGCGGCATCGTGACCATCGCTACCAATATGGCGGGTCGTGGAACGGACATTAAGCTTACCGACAGCGTGAAAGCGGCCGGTGGGTTAGCCATCATCGGTACAGAACGTCATGATTCTCGACGTGTAGACCGTCAGTTGCGTGGCCGAAGTGGTCGTCAAGGAGATCCGGGTAGCTCACAATTTTATGTTTCTCTAGAAGATAATCTAATGCGCCTTTTTGGTAGTGAACGCATCGCCAAAATGATGGATAGACTCGGGCTTCAAGAAGGCGAGGTCATTCAGCACTCGATGATCTCAAAATCAATAGAGCGCGCCCAGAAAAAGGTCGAAGAAAATAACTTTGGTATAAGAAAACGATTGCTTGAGTACGATGACGTAATGAATGCTCAGCGCGAAGTGGTCTACAAACGTCGCTATAACGCCCTATTTGGAGAGCGCCTGCGCGTGGACATCGCCAATATGATTTACGACACTGCCGAGGTCATCACCCAAAGCAATAAAATGGCTGGGGATTATAAAAACTTTGAGTTTGAACTCATCCGTTATTTTTCGATGAGCGCCCCTGTAGATGCCATGGCTTTTGAAAAAATGAGTGACAAAGAGATCACGGCATTAATTTATAAAGCTGCTTTCAAACATTATCAAGAGAAAATGACGGCTAACGCTGCCCTAGCCTTCCCAGTGATCAAAAACGTCTTCGAGACCCAAGGCGACAAGTTCAAACGTATCTTGGTACCTTTTACAGACGGGGTAAAAACGCTAAATGTGGCTACAGATTTAGAGAAAGCCTACAAAACTGAAGGTGCAGGACTGATCACAGACTTTGAAAAAAACATTTCCCTGGCCATTATTGACGATGCATGGAAAACCCATTTGCGTAAAATGGATGAACTCAAGCAAAGTGTACAACTGGCGGTCCATGAACAAAAAGATCCTTTATTGATTTATAAGTTCGAGGCTTTTGAACTGTTCAAATCCATGATCGAAACAGTCAATAAAGATGTGATTTCCTTTTTATTTAAAGGAGAATTGCCTCAGGAACAACAGCAACAAATTCGTGAGGCCAAACAAGTACGTCAAAAACAAAATTACAGCGAGCAGAAAGAAGAGATTCAGAATCTCGACGAGCGCTCGGCTCAAGCGCGTGCCGCTGGTCAAACACAAAATAAATCCCAAGTTGTAGAGACCGTGGTGCGCGAACAACCCAAAATTGGACGCAATGACAAAGTCACCATAAAGCACGTCTTAAACGGCCAAACCAAGTCTTTAAAATACAAACAGGCCATTCCGCTGATACAAAAAGGAGAATGGGTATTACAAACAAATGCTTAATTAAAAAACTATGAAAAAAACATTACTTGTTACCTTATTAGTAATCGCGGGGAATTTAATTGAGGCAAAGGCCCAATACACAAATTTAGGCTCACTTTACACGGCCTCTGGAGTGAATTATGACGGTAGCGTTGTCGTCGGAGATAATGGAGGACAATTATTTATGTGGACTCAGCAAACTGGAACCATCGCTATCGGTGGTGTAGCGCCACAAGGTTACGGTGGACGCCCTGATGTAAGCTCTGATGGAAGTAAAATTGCGGGAACCTGCATAAATCCAAACACGAACCTCGGTGAGCTTAGTATTTACGATGTTAATAATGGGCAGTGGACCAATCTGGGGGGTATCGGCGGATCTTCAGGTAATTCAACAAGCTCCTCATGGGGTATATCGCAAGATGGAACCTCAGTTGTTGGATTAGGATGGGTCAATGCCGGTTCTGCACATGCCATTCAATGGACTACAGCAACAGGTATGGTCGACCTTGGTAGTACCGTTTCTGGCAGTAGTTCAAGAGCTAATGATTGCAATGGCGACGGTAGTGTTGTTGTAGGTTGGCAAGACAGTACCACAGGTTTTCGTCAAGGGGCCTTTTGGGTGAACGGAGTACAACAACTCTTAACACACCCAGGCGGAGGAGCTTCAGAAGCCGGTTGTGTTTCTTTGGATGGAACATACATTGGGGGCAGTGGCGGATCGAGCAATAACTTTAAAGCTTGGCGCTATAACATGAATACAGGTATGGAAAACATTGGACCCGCTCCAGTTAATGGCTGGCGAGGTGCCACTACAGGGCTTTCAGATGACGGTTCGGTTGTGGTAGGTTTTTATCGCCCATGGCCAGCGCCTGCGACTCAAGGTCAAGGATTTTACTATAAAGACGGTGTCGGTATACAAGACTTAAACCAATTGGCAAGTGACCTAGGTATTGATACTCAGGGACGTACTTTGGCTTTACCGCTTGGAGTTTCTGGAGACGGTACTACAGTAGTTGGCTTGGCTAACGACGGAACTGGATTTGTGATCAAACTTGCCGAGAGTACCGCCATTAACGACAATTGTACCAACGCTACACTTATTTCATGTAATGAGACACTAGCGGGCTCTACAAACAACGCTACGGATTCAGGCGGAAATGGCACCAATGACGTCTTTTACAAATTCATCGGCGATGGAGATGCGCAAATGGTTACGGCCTCATTGTGTAACGGAAATACGAACTTTGATACCGTACTTCGCGTTTATGACAACTGTGATTTGACCAATGAAATCGCCTCTAACGATGATTTTTGTGGGGTTCAAAGTGCAGTAAGCTTTGAAAGTGATGGAGTGAGCAGCTATTTTATCATGGTCGAAGGCACCAATGATTCAGGTGACTTTGAAATCACTTTGGACTGCGAAAATCTAATGAGTATCGACCACCAGGTCTTCCAAAACATGAGCCTAGCCCCGAACCCAGCTCAAGAAAACATTACTGTCCGCAACTCACTACCTTTGGACCATGTTGTTCTGTCGAACGTTATGGGTCAAAGACTTATGGTTATTGAGGAAGCAGGTTTAGAACAATCTATATCTGTGCGTCATTTAACTCCTGGAGTATACTTTGTTACTGCTGAGATTCAGGGCGCAAAACATACCGTAGCTGTGGTAAAACAATAAGCCAGAGCACCGGTTTTTTTATGAGTAAAAAACCACAACATAATAGCGAGCCTCAAGAAGCATCCGTGAGCGCAACAAGTGCTCGGGATGCTTCTATTGCTTCTGTGCGGCAGGCCCGTCTTGCACAACTCAGTTCAGAGGAGTTAGTTACTCGGCTTAAAACCGGGGACAAAACAGCCTTGAGTCGCGCTATAACCCTTATCGAGAGCGGTGCCCCAAAACATCAAGAGCAAGCGAAAGCACTGTTAAAACTGGCCTTTAGCACAGATAATGCCGATGACCAAAGCGAAACTTTGCGTATTGGCATTACCGGCGTTCCTGGGGTAGGCAAAAGCACCTTCATCGAGCAGCTGGGCATGATGCTGACTGAAAAAGGACATCGCGTAGCGGTTTTGGCCGTAGATCCCAGCAGCAGTGTAAGTGGAGGAAGTATTTTAGGGGATAAAACCCGCATGCAGCAGCTCACCCAATCACCAAATGCATTTATTCGTCCGACACCCAGTAAACTGACCCTTGGTGGAGTCGCACGTCATACTCGAGAAAGCATCATTCTCTGTGAGGCAGCGGGCTATGATGTTATTCTAATCGAAACCGTAGGTGTGGGACAAAGTGAAACTGCCGTACATGATTTATGTGACTTTTTCTTGCTCCTGCAGCTGGCCGGAGCTGGGGATGAACTTCAAGGCATTAAGCGCGGCATCATTGAGATGGCCGACGCCATTGTCATCAATAAGGCAGACGATGAAACTCAATTAATAAAAGCCAGAGCCGCTCAATTAGAATATCAAAGAGCTTTGGGACTATTTCCGCATAAATCTAGTGGCTGGCAACCCAAAACCCAGACCTGCTCGGCCTTAAATAATAGAGGTATCGATAAAGTTTGGGACATGATCCAGGAATTTGTGGCTTTAACCCAGGACAATGGTCATTTCGCCCAAAAACGCATAGATCAAAATTTAAACTGGCTGGAAAAAACCGTAACAGAGTCACTCAAAGAGGCTTTGTTATCACATCCAGATGTTTTAGCTCAATGGAATGGGCTCAAAGAACAAGTGACCCACAATTTAGTTTCTCCTGTAGAAGCTGCCGATCAGCTCTTACAATCCATACTTAAGACAAAGTCTTAAACCAGGCTATTTGGGCCTTCAACCCTTCTTCCAAGCTAGTTTTAGGGCTGTAATCTAAAAGGCGTTTGGCCTTGTCAATCACTGCCATTGTGCGGTCTTGATCTCCTGGTCGTGGCGGCATTATTTGTTTATTGATTTCAGTGCCCAATAAGCGCTCCACGGTTTGGATTCCTTCGCCTGTGCTGTGCTCGACATCAGAACCCAAATTAATGATTTCTCCATTGCAAGCGTTCGCCGCGTTTAAAACCGACACAATTCCATCGACAATATCGCCTACATAAGTAAAGCTGCGGCGATGTTGTTCGCTACCCTGGTATAGACTAAATTCTTTTTGATTCAAACCGCAATCAATAAGTCGGGTATAAAGTTTATCGGGACGCTCTCGAGGGCCGTACACTGAATAAAGACGCAATGATGTCCCCTGGATAAATCCTCGACGCACATAGGCCAATACTAACTGCTCAGCAGCTAATTTGGTCACCCCGTACCATGAGGCCGGTTCAGGTGCAGCAAACTCATCTTTGGTGGCCACAAGTCCATAAACCGAAGAGGTGGCAATATTGACCATATAAGGCGGTTGCTCCAGTTGTTCAAGTACAGAAAGCAAGCGCTGGGTGGCAATAAAATTGTTTTCTAAATAAGAGGTAAAGGAACTTGAGGCTGAAATACCAGGTTGTGCCGCAAAGTGAAAAACATAGTCCAGGTCTTCAGGCCAAATGGAGGCTAAGTCATCGTGAAACAAATCCACTCGTTGCATGACTACCCCTTTATTTTCGAGCGTTTTAGCTGTATGCTCCTTTAACGCAACATCGTAATAATTTGAGAAATTATCCCATCCGATTACTTGATGCCCCATGGCTTGGAGTCGCTCAGCAGTATGAGATCCGATGAATCCGGCAGTACCTGTGATGAGTATTTTCATGGGTCTTTATTTCACTTGCAAAGAAACCACTTTTTTTAGGTTTCCCTTTTATTCCTGATAAAGAATTACTTTTGCACCAAACCCCTAACACAAATGAACTACGCGCTGACCATAATCGTTCCTGTGTTCAATGAACAGGACAATCTCCAACGCCTAGAAAAAGAGCTATCGAACTATCTGCAGATTGCTGCAAAACCAGCATGTGTCCTCTTGGTTAATGATGGGTCGAGCGATAACAGCCTTGCGATGATGCAAGATATCTGTCAGCGCAATGCAGCCTTTAGTTATTTGAGTTTTGTGCAGAATTGCGGACTGAGTGCAGCCATTAAGGCTGGTTTTGATGCAGCCACAACCCCCTGGGTCGGCTACATCGACAGTGATCTTCAAACCGACCCTGAAGATTTTAATGTCCTTTTGGCTCATGCCGAAACCCACGCTCTGGTCACTGGCGTGCGGGCCAATCGCAAAGATGACTTTGTTAAAAATATGTCTTCAAAAATCGCAAACGGAATTCGTCGGGCCTTCACCCATGACGGTGTGGATGATACGGGATGTCCCCTTAAGATAATCCGTACGGATTGTGCCAAGAAAATACCCATGTTCAAAGGGTTGCATCGCTTCTTGCCGGCCATGATCCTATTGCAAAACGAAAAAGTCATACAAATCCCGGTAAGACATTATCCAAGAATTGCGGGTCAAGCAAAATTCGGCCTATGGAATAGGCTCTTGGGTCCACTGGTGGATTGTTTTGCCTACCTCTGGATGAAGAAAAAATACATCAATTACCAAATTAAAGAACAAGGATGAGCCAAGGTCTGATTTACGGAATCGGATTTTTGGCCCAATTGCTGTTTTCAGCGCGCCTTTTTGTACAGTGGTTTTTATCTGAACGTCAAAAGCGCGTGGTCACCCCTAGCCTCTTTTGGCAACTCAGCCTCTTGGCCTCATTTCTGCTGTTTGTCTATGGCTATTTACGGCAAGATTTCGCAATCATGCTCGGTCAATCCTTGACCTATTACATATATATCCGCAACTTGCACTTCCAGGGAGAGTGGCGCAAAGCTCCTGCTTTTTTACGCTATTTTCTGTTGTTTTTTCCGCTACTTGTGGTTTGGTACGGATTTAACAACGGGGCTTATGATCGCGAATTACTCCTTAACAACAGTGCCATCCCAAATTGGCTTTTTTGGCTCGGGGTCAGCGCCCAACTCATTTTTACCTTTAGATTCATCTATCAATGGTGGTATTCTGAAAAGCGCAAAACCTCTCACCTGCCAAAAGGATTTTGGCGACTCAGTGCCCTAGGGGCCATGATGATCATTGCATATGCCCTTTGGCGACAGGATCCTGTGCTATTGGTTGGACACGGCAGCGGCCTGATTATTTATGTGCGTAACTTATTTATTGGCAAAAATGAATCAAAAGACTAAATACGCAGCTTATTTACTTTTTGGTGTGGCGTTTATTGTTTTTGTGGCGCATCTACAGGTACTGCTCATTAACATCATGGAGGCGCGTAATTTTATTACAGCCCGCGAAATGATCGTCGATGGCAATTGGCTGCTGACTACCATAAATGGTGAACCGCGTTATCAAAAGCCGCCGCTACCCACCTGGCTTACTGCATTTTCAGCCTTAATTTTTGGTCTTAAAAACATCGCTGCACTTAGATTACCTGCAGCCATCATGGGCCTTTTTACCGTGATGATCAGTTACGCCTTAGCCCTCAATTATACGCGCAACAAATCATACGCACTTTGGTCTGGGCTGATTTTATCCACTTCATTTTATATGGTCTTCGCTGGGCGCAATGGACAGTGGGATATTTTCACCCACGCTTTTATGATGGGGGGTATTTATTGCTTATATCAGCTTTTTGAGCAGCCCAAATCTCGATGGAGCTACGCCCTACTGACCGGATTATTTTTTGGAGCCTCGTTTATGAGCAAAGGCCCTGTATCGTTATATGCCTTGTTTTTACCCTTGGTTTTGGGCAAAGCGATTGTTACAGGTTTGCGTGGTGTGCGATCAAATATTGGCCCATTACTGCTATTGCTCATCGTAGGGCTTATAAGCGCCTTATGGTGGCACGGGTACATCAACTTGGTGGATCCAGAAAATCTAAAGGCTATTACCCAGAAGGAAACCAGCAATTGGACCGGGTATAACGTAAAACCCTTTTATTATTACTGGAGTTTTTTCATCCAAAGCGGATTATGGACGATTCCAGCAGTATTGAGTTTAGCCTATCCATACCTCAAATCAAGAGTTTTTAACGGTAAGGCTTATGCCCTTAGCTTTTGGTGGACGATTTGTGCGGTGCTCTTGCTTTCTTTAATTCCAGAGAAAAAACCGCGCTATCTATTGCCTGTTTTAATCCCATTGGCGTTTAATGTGGGCTTTTTTGTTCAATACGCTATGCAACAATATCACGGTATGAGTCGCTGGCTGCGCGCTCCATTACAGTTACATTTTGGCCTATTGACTTTGGTGGGTCTGGGCTTTCCCGCTGCAGCCTGGATCTTTTTTGGTGCGGCACTACAGCCTTATATGATGTGGTTTGTTTTGACCTCACTCGGACTGTCAATAAGTGGCGCCACCATTTTATATGGTCTAATTAAATCACGCATTCAATGGTCTTTTCAAGGGAGTATCGCTATGATTGTGGTCATTGTACTATTTGGGATGCCTATAGCCCCTGCCGTAAGTCAAAATCCACAATACAAACCCCTACGTCTGCTAGCCGATTGGGAAGAAAAAAATAACATAAGAGTATATGAATTTGGCGGATTTACCCCTGAAATGGTCTGGGATTTTGGCAAACCCATTACCAGCCTACTCAAAGATGAAGTACTGCTGCGCCCCAAAGATTCTATATTTGGTGTGATCGTCTCAGAAGATAATTTAAAAGCCTTTCAAAGAGGATTCCAAGACGATGAAATTCAACTCATCGAGCGCTATGACATGAATCCTCAAGGCCCAGGTGAGCGCACCCATAGACCGCGGCTTTGGCGTGATTTTTTTGTTGTACGCACCAGTAGTGTAAAACAGCAATAAGGGCTTATTGCTTTTGAAATTTAACGCTTCTATTGATGATCCCTTGCTGTACTGGATAAAAAACGAATCCTCCCAATGCAGTACCCACAAACCAACCTGTAAGGACATCCAAAGGGTAATGTACTCCCAGATAAATTCGGCTATAACCAAGCGAAAAAGCCCAAACCAGAAGTAGCGCAGGGATAATACCCAGCACTAATTTATTAAATCGTGCTGAAGTCTGTCCAGAATCTGACTCGGGAGCAGCTGTGATGTTATGCTTTATCCAGCGGATAAAAAAGCTCGCAAGAGCCGCTGCACTGGCTGCGTGGGCCGAGAAATATCCGTAACGACCACAGTAGGCCGCTACCATTCTCAATTGATCTTGCAGTGCCGCTTCTTGACATGGCCTAGGGCGTTGGACCAAAATATATTTAAACAAATTGGCCAATTGATCGGTCACCAAAATCATTAATGCGACCACTAAAAGTGTTTCTAAGACTTGACGCCAATTATAGTATCGGCGCAAAAGCAAAAGTAACAGTAGATAAAGGGGAAGAGAAGACCATTTATCGGTCACTACGAGCCAGAACGGATCCCAAATCGAGCTTCCAGCACTGTTGATCCATACAAAAAGGGCCCTATCATATGTCAATAAGTGCTCAATCATCGGCGTTTTCGTAGCGCGCCATTTCTCTGTCATAAAATTCAGAAGCCCCCGTGATACAATGGGTCATTTCCTCCTCTAACTCTTTGAGGTCCTCATTGTCGAATTCCTCAAACCACTCGATTTGATCGTCTGCAAGATTAATGATAAAGCGCGGAAATTCCGTATGAATTACGAAAATGGCCTCCGGGGTGTCGGTATTATCTCCGAGTAAGAATTTTGGCAGTTCCATGCAGTTGTCTGTTTGAGTGTAAAGGTAATCAAGAATTTTCTATGAAAGAGCCCCAGAAGCTGAACCAATAAATCGTCGGGATAATTTATGGAAACGCCACAGCAGGGTTAAAGCTGCCATAACCAGTCCGGCTAATAGCCCAATCCAAATTCCAGTAATGCCTAGGTCTGTATACATGCCCAGGTAAATCGATATCGGAAACCCGACAATCCAATAGGCAAAAAAGGTATAGAGAGTCGGATAAAAAACATCTTGCAGCCCCCGCAGAGCACCAAGTGCCACGACCTGTATGGCGTCACTTATTTGGTATAAGGCAGCGATTATTATTAGCGTTTTGGCCATTTCCAGCACCTGATTGTTATCCGAAAGTTGCTCGAGATTACTCATATCCAAATACATGGTCGGCAGCCAGTGGTTAAACGTTAAAAATACCACCGCAAAAAGAACAGAACAGATTAAGGCCAAAAGAAAAATTGAAAATGCAATTCGCCGAAGCTCAGAAAATGCCCCTTTTCCTTTTTGATTGCCCACACGAATCATGGCTACCACACTAAAACCCATGGCGACCATAAAGGTCATCGAGGATAAATTTAAAGCGATTTGATTGGCCGCTTGCGGATTCTTACCCAATACGCCAGACAGCCAAATGGCTCCTGTAAAAAAGACAACTTCAAAAAACATTTGCATGGCCGAAGGAAATCCTAAACCCAAAATCTTTTTAAAAACTTTGGTACTCAAAATTCGAAATCGAAGATGACGCACATACCATTTGGCCTTATTGTGATGAGCTAAAAACCACCACAGTACCCAAATCATGATGACGCGTGAGGCTAAAGTCCCTATGGCTGCACCAACCACGCCCAAGGCAGGGGCCCCAAAATGCCCAAAAATAAAAGAGTAATTAAGCAGCACATTGACCACATTGGCCACTAGAGTCGCATACATTGGATAACGGGTTAAGGACAATCCATCACTGCATTGTTTGAATGCCTGAAAAATAATTAAGGGAACCAGTGAAATCGCTACATAAGTCAAGTATGGCATGGCCAGCGCTACAACTTCATCCGGCTGCTTCATAAGATGCATCAGGGGTTTGGCCAAAAACACCGTAGTAAACAATGCTAAACCAAGCAGGGTACAAAGCACCAAACCATGCTTAAAGGCAATTTTTCCGCCAGAGAAATTACCCTCTCCTTCGGCTTCAGCCACAAGTGGGGTAATTGCTGTACTGAAACCAATGCCCAAAGACATTGCGACAAACATAAAACTATTGCCCAAGGACACGGCAGCGAGTTCTGCCGTACCGAGCTGTCCCACCATGATGTTATCCACAAACGCCACTAGGGTATGACCCAGCATACCCAGGATCACTGGGCCTGCCAGACGTAGGTTATACCCAAATTCGCGAGTGTAGCGCTCAAGCAACATTTAAAAAGCCCTATTTAGGGATACTGGTGTATTCTGTTTTGGTACCGTATTTATCCATCAGATAAATCAGTGAAGTCATGGTGGCTGCGCCGAGCTCCAGTTCACGCTTATTTACTGCGTCAAAAGTATCATTTGAGGCATGATGATGGTCAAAATAGCGTTGAGAATCTGGACGTAATCCGGCCAATACCATCCCTTGCTTTTTAAGTGGACCGATATCTGCTCCACCGCCACCTGGTTCGAAATAATGAATCAAATAGGGTTTAAATAAGGGCACCCAGGATTGGATTTGGTCCATGTTGTCGCCATCTGCATCAATCGAAAAGCCACGTGGGGTAAAGCCTCCAGAGTCGCTTTCAAGAGCGAATACATGATTTTCATTTTTGATTTGGGCTTCTTCGGCATACTTGCGGCCACCGCGCAGGCCATTTTCTTCATTCATAAACATAATCACTCGAATGCTATGTCGTGGTTTGTAGTCCAGCTTCTTTAATAGGCGCAATACTTCAATGGATTGAACACAACCCGCTCCATCATCGTGAGAACCATCGCCTAAATCCCAAGAATCCAAATGCCCGCCCACGACCATGTAGTTATTGGGAAATTCAGAACCGCGTATTTCTCCTATGACGTTATATGATTTTACATCGGGAAAGACACGACATGTTTGATTGAAATAAAACAAAAGATCAGGCTTGAGTTTCAAAGCCGTACTTAGGTAATTAGCATCATTAGTCGAAATGGCACAGGCAGGAATGCGCTGTTTTACCGGTAAGTCGTCATAACTCATAGCCCCGGTATGTGGCAAATCGTCTTGACGCAAATTCATCGAACGCACCACAACCCCTACAGCGCCGTATTTTGCAGCTTCTTTTGCTCCGGAATAACGCTGATCCACACAACCCCCATAAGCCTCAAAAGTGTGGATCAGATTGGCCTGCATGGGGCGATTGTAAAATACAATCTTGCCCTGGATAGCATCCCGACCTAAGGCCTCAAGCTCCTCAATACCTTTGACTTCGACTACCTCGGCCTTTAATCCTCCGTCAGGTGTGGCCACAGAGCCTCCTAAAGCACAAACATTGACCACAGAACTCATCCCGGGCGCCGTTTCGATATAACTGTATTCTGGAACACCGCGCGTCCATTTTGGCACCATGACCGGCTGTAACCATACCGAATCCAAACCGATCTCTTGCATGACCTCTTTGGTGTACTGAACCGCCTTTTCTGCCTCCAAAGAACCCGATAGTCTACCTCCTATTTCATTGGATAAATAATCAAGCCAATCATAAGCTGCTCCATCAGTAAGAGCCGTATCATAGATACTGCGCAGCATTTGTTTATCTGCCGTTTGCTCTTGGGCAAGAATTTCTTGACCAATTAAAGCCGATAAGGCAATAATGAAAACAGAAATGTATTTATTCATATCTCTTAAAATTTTAAAAGCCTATTTCTTTTGTGCAAATAATTGCACATCTTCTTGGGTGATTTTTGAGCCACCTAAAATAATCAAACGTTCCACCACATTGCGCAGTTCCCGAATATTTCCCGACCAGTCAAAAGACTCGAGTAGCCCCAAAGCTTTTTTGTCAAAGCTTTTTACAGGAGCGCCTTGTTCTGCCGCGATTTGCTCACAAAAATGCGCTACTAACTCGGCAATATCCGATTTACGTTGGTTGAGCCCCGGTACATCAATCAAAATCACCGCCAATCGATGGTAGAGGTCTTCGCGAAAACGACCCTCTTTGATTTCATGAAGTAAATCTTTATTGGTTGCCGCTAAGACACGAACATCTACTTTGATGTCCTTGTCACTCCCTACGCGCTGAATTTTTTGTTCTTGTAAGGCACGCAATACTTTGGCCTGAGCAGACAAACTCATATCGCCAATTTCATCCAAAAACAAAATGCCTCCGTTAGCGCTCTCAAATCGCCCTGCTTTGTCTTTTACGGCCGAGGTAAAAGCTCCTTTTACATGACCGAATAATTCACTTTCGATGAGTTCACTGGGTATGGCAGCACAATTCACCTCGATCATGGGCCCTTTGGCCCGAGCACTTTGGCTGTGCAAGGCATGGGCGACCAGTTCTTTTCCAGATCCATTAGGCCCTGTGATTAAAACTCTTGCATCTGTCGGGGCAACTTTATCAATCATCGATTTAATTTGACCCAATGCTGGCGAAGATCCAATCATGGTGTATTTACGCGACACTTTTTTTGTCAAACGATTGTTCGCAACCACCAGCTGTTTGCGATCCAAAGCCAATCGCACGGTATTGAGCAGACGGTTTAAATCAGGTGGTTTTGAAATATAATCAAAGGCCCCTATGCGCATTGCCTCAACAGCGATTTCGATGTCTCCGTGACCTGAAATCATAACTACGGGAATCTCCGCATATTGCTCTTGCAAGGCAGCCAAAAGTTCCATGCCATCCATTACCGGCATTTTAATATCACAAAAAATCAAATCGAATGATTGTGATTGAATCATTTCCAGTCCTTGACGACCATCTTCGGCTTCAAATACTTCATAAGTTTGATCCTCTTCTTTCAGAATATTTGAAAGCACCCTTCTGATGGCCGCTTCATCTTCAACAATCAAGATTTTTGGCATGATCAGTCTGTTTTTGGAAGTTCCTCAGTTGGCTTTGTAAATAAATGTACATCGCGCTGAGGGAATGGAATACTGATATTATTTTGGCGAAAAAGCTGGTCAATGCGAAACCGAATATCACTTTTAACTACAGGGTCTGTAAAACTATCGGATACAAAAAAATTAATGCTGAATATAAGCGCTGAGTCCCCAAAATCTTCAAATAGAACAAAGGGTTTTGGTCGGGACAAAATACGCGAATCCTTTTCAAGACTCTTCAATAAAAGTGATTTAACCAAAGCCGTATTACTGCCGTAGGCGACACCAACAGAAACTGTCTCACGGGTTTGCTTGTGATTTTGGGTGTAATTATAAACAGTGTCTGAAATAAACTTGTGATTGGGAATGATCACCACTTTGTCATCACGCGTCACGGCACGAGTGGTGCGCAAACGGATATCTACCACTCGACCGACCTTACCTTCGATTTCAATGATGTCGCCAGCTTGTAGCGATTTATCCAGCATGATAAAAATACCCCCTAATACATCCTGAAAGAGCTCTTGTAAAGCCAAACCTACACCGACCAATAATGCCGCACTGGCCGCCAAAAAGGGGGTAACATTAACTCCAGAAAAACTCAGGACCGCAAAGACTACAATAACATAAGACAGGTATTTGATGAATTTAAATACACTGATAAACTTTTGGGTATCTGTTTCACTGAGATTTCGGGTGTAAATTTTACGCACCAAACCCAAGACATAACTGGTAGCAAAAAAAGAAATGGTCACCAAAAGTAAGGTGCCTAAAGTGATTTGAATTTGATTGGCTCCTTGGCCCCAGTGCAACCCCCAGTTCAATACCTCAGAAATGCCTTCCCAAAGACTGCGGGTTATGGCCTCGGTAATCTCCTGATCCGCCTCCTGAATCAATATTTCAACCATTTAATTAGTTCTTTATAACTAGGCTTTTTGCCGTACATCAATATTCCAACACGGTATATTTTTGCAGCAAACCAGACCGTTCCCATAAAGGTAGTAAATAAAAGCGCTACAGAGAAAATTTGTTGCCAAAGGGGCACTCCAAATGGAATCCTCATCAGCATCACCACAGGTGCGGTAAGCGGAATAAAACTAAAGACTTGGGACACAGTGCCATGCGGATCTTCTATAACGGTAAAAACCCCTACGTAGACAGCAATTATCAGCGGCATTAGTATCGGCAATAAAAATTGCTGGGTATCAGTTTCGCTATCTACGGCCGCCCCGATAGCAGCATACAAGGAGGCGTAAAGCAAATAACCTCCGATAAAGTACAAAAAGAACATGACCACCAAATTGGCCAATGGCAATTGCCAAATTTCCTTGGCCACGGCCATGGCTATTTCTTGAGTGGCCTGATCGGAAACTTGAGTAGCCTCTTGAGCGGCACTGATTTTTGCGGCCTCTTGGGCCACACTAACCCCTGACCCAAGCTCTAATCCAAGGACACCCGAGGCAATAACAGAGAATAATCCCAATATTATGACCCATATTGCGAATTGTGTGATTCCAGCCAGTGTGGTGCCAAAAATTTTCCCTAACATCAGTGCGCGTGGTTTCACCGAGGAGATGATCACCTCAATGATCCGGCTTGTTTTTTCTTCAATTACGCTGCGCATGATCATATTGCCATAAATGATAATAAACATAAATAGCAGATAGCCTGCAGCACCTCCAAAAATTAACTTTAATCCTGAACCCAGTTTTGAAGTTTCCTGTCCGGCAAAAGTTTCAAGCTGAGCTGACACATTAAAATACAAAGCCTCTATGGCCTGATCATCGATACCATTTTCTCGAAGCACTAGGGTGTTTGCTTGACGCTGTATTAGACGTTCTATGGCCACAGTTACCCCCAATGCTGGTGTATCAGCGCTATAAAAGGTAATACCCTGTCGCAAATCAGCAATAGAATCTACGCTAGGAATATAAAGGAGTCCATAGGCCGAAGTGGCCTGAGCTAGGGTCTTGGCCTGCTCGAGCTCCATATCGGGGAGAATCTCAAAGCGCAATTGGTCCTTATCTTCAAAAAGATGGCCAAAATAATTGCTTTGATCCAAAACTTTAATGTCCTTAAGTGTGTCATTATTGACACTCGAGAGATACGCCACTGTAGAAATGAGCGCCGCCATGAGCAATGGACTTAAAAAAGTCATGACCACAAATGATTTATTGCGAATCTTATTGAGGTATTCTCGTGTAATTATTAGCCCTAAGTGTTTCATTAATTTTATACTTGAATATTGTCGATTTTTTCGAGGAACTAGATGCTGTTTTGATTTATGGCCTGAACAAATAAATCATTGGCCGAGGGTACTTCAGCCACAAAATGATAAACCACGCCGTATTGACTCAATCGGGCTAGCGCATTGTTGGGTGATTCTTGATCTGCCAGTTGCAAACTGAATTGCACGCCTTGATAAACCGATTTAAAGGCCGTGGGCACAATATTGAATTGTTCTTGAATTTCTGCCATAGTTTTTTGTGCATCCGAACATTGGATACCCACCTTAAAACGATTGCTGAGATGATCGCGTTTGATCTGATTTAAATTACCGTCTAATATTTTTTTGGATTGATGCACCAGAGCGATATGATCACACAATTCCTCCACAGACTCCATGCGGTGGGTCGAAAAAATTACTGTAGCTCCTTCATCCCGCAAACGCAGAATCTCTTTTTGAATCACTTGTGCATTAATTGGATCAAAACCGCTAAATGGCTCGTCGAAGATCAAAAGTTTGGGTCGGTGCAAAACAGTCACCACAAATTGTATTTTTTGAGCCATTCCTTTAGATAACTCTTGTATTTTTTTGTCCCACCAGTGCCCTATATCCAGACGATCAAACCACATTTTGAGCTGGGCTTTGGCGTCAGATTTGGACATTCCTTTGAGCTGGGCCAGATATAGCGCTTGTTCCCCCACTTTCATGGATTTATAGAGTCCCCGTTCCTCAGGCAAATAACCAATATCGCTGATATGATGTGGAGCCAGTGGTGCTCCATCTAGATTGACAGTGCCTTGATCAGGCATAGTAATTTGGTTTACAATACGGATTAAAGTCGTCTTACCTGCTCCGTTTGGCCCCAGCAGACCAAAAATAGACCCCTGCGGCACTGATAAACTGACTTGGTCTAGCGCCTTAAATTGTCCGAAGGATTTCGAGACGTCATTTACTTGTAATAATGCCATAGTTCAAATTATTGTTGGCCCTTAATTATTGGTTTGCAATACCCAGTAAAGGTACTTCTTCTTTGAGGAAAATGGATGGATTATAAACAAAACCCACCCTAAATCGATTGACTTAGGGTGGGAAAAAAAATTGCTATGAAAAAGAAAAAATTGACTCTTTATAGGAAAAGAGACGTCCAAATATAAACAAAAAAATATGTTTTTAACATTAATTTACGAAAACATATCTTTTACCTTCTCAAAAAAGGACTTGTCTTCTTTTTCAGGTTTGGGCATAAAATGCTCATCATTCTTCATCTTTTCAAAGAAATCTCGCTGTTCTTTAGACAGAGTTTTTGGGGTCCATACGTTTAAATGAACCAACAAATCTCCGACCCCATACCCTTGAACACTTGGGATTCCTTTGCCGCGTAATCTCAGTATCTTACCGCTTTGCGCTCCTGGTTCTATTTTAATACGCACCTTTCCGGAAACGGTTTCAATTTCTTTGGAGGTACCTAAAACTGCATCTGAGATACTGACGTATAAATCATAGTGCAAATTATCGCCCTCCCTTTGCAACATTGGATGCTCTTCCTCTGAAATAGCCACAATTAAATCTCCAGAAATTCCTTGACCAGGGGCATCATTTCCTTTACCAGAAACTTTTAGCTGCATACCATCGACCACACCTGCTGGAATTTTAATCGAAACAGTTTCTTCACTGACGACCATGCCGTCTCTATCTGCCTCTGCGGGTTTATGATCCAAAATCTGACCAGCACCGCGGCATGTCCCACAAGTCGCTGCAGTCTGCATGCGCCCGAGTATGGTGTTTTGAATTTTGGTAACTTGGCCTTGACCTTGGCAGGTGCTACAGGTTTTATAAGTCGTTCCTGGCGCTTGCTTTTTGCGCTTGACTTTGATTTTTTTCTCAACACCTTGAGCGATCTCTTCCAGACTTAAACTCACGCGAATGCGCAGATTGCTGCCTTTGACCCTGCGCTGTCCGCCGCCAAATCCACCACCGAATGCACCACCAAATGCACCGCCAAAAATATCACCAAACTGGCTGAATATGTCTTCCATATTCATGCCTCCGCCGCCAAAACCTCCGCCTTCAAATGCTTGATGACCAAATTGATCGTAACGCGCTTTCTTATCGGGATCACTCAAAACTTCATAGGCCTCTGCTGCCTTTTTGAAGTTTTCCTCTGCTTTGGCGTCACCAGGATTTTTATCAGGGTGATATTCGATGGCCTTCTTGCGATAAGCCTTCTTGATTTCACTGGCGCTTGCACCCTTTGAAATGCCCAATATGTCGTAAAAATCTTCTTTCATACTATTGTCCAATCACTACTTTAGGGTAGCGAATAATTTTTTCACCCAGCGTATATCCTTTTTCGATGACATCGATGATTTTACCTTTCATGTCCTCAGAGGGAGCCGGGATTTGCGTGATTGCCTCATGCTGATCAGCATCAAAAGTGGTACCCGCTTGCGTCTCAATCAAAGCCAAGCCTTTTTGTTTTAGGGTCTCAAAAAACTTATTTCGAATTAAAGTCACTCCTTCAAACATGGCATCGTCGGCCTTTTCCAGTTCTTTAATGGCACGATCAAAATCGTCAAGCACCGGAAGTAGCGCCACCATGACATCATGACTCGCGGTTTTAAACAGTTCTATACGTTCCTTACTGGTGCGCCTTTTATAATTTTCAAATTCGGCAAATAGCCGGAGGTATCGATCTTTTTCTTGAGCCAATGACTCCTCGAGTGATGATTCTGATGAATGCTCGGGATCGTTATTTTGGGAAGTTTTTTCGCTTTCTTCTGCTTTATTTTCCTGAGCATGATCCGATTGTATCGCCTCGGGATTTAGTTCAGGCTGCTCTGCTTGGGCTTTATTACTTTTTTTGCTCATTGCCTTTTTAATTATTGACCTTTTGCAAAAAGCAAATTTATTGCCACAATGAACAAAATGTCAAAATGTCACTATGACAATAGGTCGGCTATGGCCTGTCTGAATTTTGGATATTTAAATTCAAAATCAGCATTCAATAAAATTTCCGGAATGACCCATTGACTGTCCAAAACCAGAGCGCTGCGCTCACCCAGTATACGGCGCAAAATTGAAGCGGGCACTGAAGGCAGCCACAGAGGCCGTCTTAGTTTTTGCGCAATATCTTTAGTCATCTTTTGTTGAGTCACTGCTTTGGGGGCAACGGCATTTATATTTCCAGAAAATTTTTGGTCAATTATCCAGAGATATACCGCGACTAAATCATCGATATGGATCCAAGACTGATATTGTTTCCCTGTCCCTAAAACTGACCCAAGACCTAATTTAATCGGCCTGAGGATCTGAGGCAGAACACCGCCCTCTCTGGACAATACAAGGCCAGTTCTCACGGCGGCTGTGGTAGTATTTTTTATGTGTCCGCTGTGTGTCACCATTTCCCATTGACGAACAACTTCAGCCAAAAATCCTGAACCAAAGGTTTGATCTTGGTCGTTATAATTTAGAGAATAAGAAGAGGCGTATCCAGAAATACCACTCGCACCGATATAATGAACATCGTGATTCTGTTTTTTTAAAGCGAGCTTTATGGCTTTGGCCGTATCTAAACGACTTTGTAAAATTTCATTTTTTTGCTTTTTCGTCCAAGGTAAGGAAACCGAGGCCCCTGCAAGATTGATGACCACAGAAACGTCTTGAACTGCCTCTTTTGGACAGTAATGGTTTTTTGGATCCCAGTAGAATCCTTGGGCACCCGCAATACAGTCTTTTTTTGACTCATCTGTTGTCAAGAACCAAACCTCATCACCACGTTTACGCAATGCTGCAACAAGTGGCTTGCCAATGAGTCCTGTGGCTCCTGCGATAAGTACCCTCATTTTATTTTTTTTTGCGAAGGTAACATAACGCACCCGCCTAGCCAACTCTAATGGGGGTCAGAAATCGTTAAAAAATATTATTTAAGTGTTAAATTTTAGTGGCCCGAAGCATCTCTCTTTTACCTGGAGGCCCTGCTAGCCTTTCGACAGCAAAACCTACTTCTTGTAGCGCGCGGCGAACACTACCTTTAGCGGCATAAGTCACTAGAACGCCCCCCGGACGTAAGGCCTTATGCAAAGCCAAAAATCGCTCGATCACCCATAATTCAGGTTGAACCCGAGCCCCAAAAGCGTCGTAATAAACAAGATCAAAAGCTGCATCTGCATTGAAATCTTCAAACCGCAGTTGATGTTTGAATAGCATAAAGCCTGGAGCAATTTCAATAGGTTGCTCCCAAGCTGCGCGATGCATGGATAAAAATAATTCTGGAGGGCAAGACAATTGCTCGGGATAGGCCAAAGATTCAAAAATATCGGCATTGAGCGGATAAGCTTCCAAAGTCCTGTAGTCAATCCTCAAGGGGAGAGTTTGTTGACCAGTGCTTTGATAGGAACGATTGAAATCTATTTGAATCAATAGCGTAAGCAGGGCGTTAAGGCCAGTACCAAAGCCCATTTCTAAAATTGACAAGCTTTTTGCACCGCTCATGGGCATAGACCCATCGACATGCCTTAAACTATGGCTAAGACCTTTTTGAATGAACACATGCTGAGACTCTGCTATGGCTCCGTGACGTGAATGATAGGTTTCGTCGAGCTTGCGATGATATAAACTTGAGGAACCATCGCCAGTTTGAATGAGTTCAAGGGCCTTAGATTCCTCCGCCATAAAATTGAGCTGTAATCTTATTGTGCTGCATCCTGCGAAGCCGCATGGTCCTGCGCAGCATTATCTTGCTCTGCCTCTTCAATAATTGCTTCGGCTGGAACTAAAACCCCATCGGCCATAAAGTCTAGACTCAGTTCAGGCTCGGTAATGGCATCTATTTCCTCTTGTGGTTTGCCTGCATCTTGTGCAAAATGCTTTAAATCTTCTACACTAGTTTTAGAAACATATGCCTTTCCAGAGACAATTACTTCAACCTCAGAAAGATATTTTGGTACGAAAAATCCGTAATCTTTAAATTTAACAAAAGCTTCTTGATCGCCAACGGCCAAACGCATCCAGCATCCTTTCATCTTACAAACACTGTTCACAGACCCTTGAAATTTTGTCGCTATGGTGTCCCCTTCTTTTAAATCTGCGTAAATAGCCATCATTGCCTCTGCATCAATAGCACCATCAGCTGAAATTTCAGCGCCGAAAGAAACAAATTCCTGAACATTTTCGAGGGCTTGATCCTGAGCGTTTTCTGCGGACGTACCTGAGTTTTTACAGGCGACAAAAGAAAGAGTTAACAAGGCAAGAAGAATTATTTTTTTCATGATTACAGGGGTATTAAAGTCAATCTATTAAAGTGCAATTTTATGAAATTTTAAGGGCTTTTTGGGTATTTTTTTACCTAATTTTGCCCCGATGAGTCACCCTAAAGAACGTTCCGCGTGATTGAAGTAAGCCGATGTTCAAAAAGCCGTATTGAGCAGGTAGATTTTAACCAGCTTACTTTTGGCAAGAATTTTACCGACCACATGTTTTGCTGCACTTACGATCAAGGTCAGTGGCACAACCCTAGAATAATTCCTTACGCCCCGTTGACCCTTGATCCAGGGGCAAAAGTATTTCACTACGGACAAGCTGTATTTGAAGGCATGAAAGCCTTTAAGGATGATACAGGTAGTGTCTTTCTATTTCGTCCTGATCAAAATATTGCGCGATTCAACAAGTCTGCAGAGCGTCTTGCAATCCCAGAATTTCCTGAAGATTTATTTTTAGAGGCTTTGAAAATGCTCGTCAATATTGACCGGGATTGGGTCAAGTCAGGTCATGGTCATGCTCTGTACATTCGCCCATTTGTTTTCGCTTCTGAAAATGGGATAGCGGCTTCACCCTCAGCAAGGTATGAGTTCATGATTGTACTCTCACCGGTAACGGCTTATTACAGTGAAAAACTAAAGGTTCTTATTGCAGATCATTACAGTCGTGCCGCCGACGGAGGTGTGGGCTTTGCCAAAGCCGCCGGAAACTATGCAGCACAGTTTTACCCCACTAATTTGGCGCGCGAAAAAGGTTATCACCAAGTCATTTGGACTGATGCCAGCAGCCATGAGTTCTTAGAAGAAGCCGGAACCATGAATGTATTTTTTCGTGTTGGTGATACCTTGATCACTGCACCCACCAATGATCGAATTTTGGACGGTGTGACCCGAAAAAGCATCATAGAATTAGCCCGCGAATTGCATTTGGATGTTGCGATCCGCAAGTTTAGCGTGACTGAGCTCCTGGAAGCCTATCACAGTGGGGATTTAAAAGAAATCTTTGGTTCAGGGACTGCAGCGACCATAAGTGCCGTTAGTGCCTTTGGCCATAAAGAGAACCTATATATGTTGCCAGAGGTGAGCGATTGTTATGCCGATCGACTCAAACACGCGCTTCAGGATATTCAATACAACCTAGGAAAAGACCCATTTGGTTGGCGTTTAAAAATTTAAGCTAGCTTTTTTATTGCCTCAGAAAAACCAAGGGATTATTGCTCATGGACAATTGACGCAATATCGGGCTTGAAATAATTAGGCCCTTTGAGTACTTTCCCATCTTCTCTGTAAATCGGTTTGCCGTCTTGCCCGAGTTTTGACATATTACTGCGTTGAATTTCATTAAAAACAGCCACGATCTTGTCTTGCAGACCGTGTTCGATGATGGTGCCGCACAAGATGTAAAGCATATCCCCCAAAGCGTCAGCGACCTCCACCAAATCGCCTTCATTGGCCGCTTGCAGGTATTCTTCATTCTCTTCTTTCATCAAGTTAAAGCGCAATTCATGCTTTTTTTCACCTAAATCTGCTTTGGGCTGCTGTTCAATTCCAAGACCAAAAGCCTCGTGGAAATCTCGAACGGCATCTGTGTAGTGTTTCATAATAATTCACTTAATAATTTCTATTTTTGTAAGCGCTTCAATCCGCCAAAACAGGCTTGCCTGAATTTGATTAAAAAATTGAATTGACTTAAATCACCCAGATGTTTAGTACCGGACAAATAATTTTCTCGATCTGTTTTTTTATTGCTTTTGTATGGATTATTCGGTCCAGCTACAAAAAAGACCGTGCCGTACACCAAAAACATTTTAAAGGCAAACGCTGGGTTTTAATTGGGTTTATCGCATTTTTCTTATTGCTGTTATTGGCCAAAATTTGGCTCAAACAATAATAAGCGCGTTCGATCTAAACGCGCTCTACGCGCCCTAACGTAAACCTACAGATTTCCGTAAGTCTTACTGTACTCTAGCATTTGCGCCTGAAAGGATTCTGGCTGAACAATTTGAAAACCAATAATTTCCTGCTGCTCGTTTA
Source organism: Candidatus Rokuibacteriota bacterium (assembly GCA_900299425.1). Classification (GTDB taxonomy): domain Bacteria; phylum Bacteroidota; class Bacteroidia; order Flavobacteriales; family Flavobacteriaceae; genus BACL21. The sequence continues at coordinate 7,579 of OMJU01000062.1, read as the reverse complement.
ACTCTGGAACCAAAACTGGATTGACAAATCCACTGTATGGAGCCGAGGTAAATTGACTGTTGCGCTGGAGTATCTCAGCATGTAACTCTTGGTCTACTTTTACACCATAATCCTCTACAAGTGCTTTGGCTGCCTCATAATCCCCTTCACTAGTAATGCGTTGGGTCTCACGCAAAAGCTCGCCAAAGAGTTCCCGCAGCTTACCGTAATCTTTAATGTCGTAGTAGGTTTTTCCGTCACGCGTAACACGCTCGATTACGCCTTGATCTTGGCCCTTTTCAAATACCCAAGCACTGACCCACTGACGATTACGCATGTGCGCCTCTTCTACATCATCTCCAAGGTTTAAGCGAATCAGTTGGGTCACCAATCCGTTGCGGATATAGCCGTCGTAGGCGGCTGTTCCAGTAGCTTCCCAATCGGTGACTAAGCCGAGTTCCTGTAATTTTGGATCCATTAAATAATAAAGTCCAAACAAATCAGCACGCCCCTCTTCTATGGTCGACTTATAACTTTTTAAGGTCTCTTTTGGTGTACCTACCCCTGGATTAATTTGTCCAGAAGCATGACCCACCACTTCATGCAATGCTGTGTGTAGTTTGTCTGCCAATGCTCCGTATTTTTCTTCTAATTCAATTTCTTGGGCATCATGGGCAAATTCTTGCAACCGACCGCTGCCGCCTGCATTGTTGTAGGCGTTAATGATGTTCCCTAGAGAAACTGATTTACTTCCATGGGCTTGTCTGATCCAATTATTGTTTGGCAGGTTAACCCCAATAGGTGTACTGGGTGATGCGTCACCGGATTCTCCAGCGACAACCACAGTTTTATAGGAAACCCCTTTAACTTCTTTTTTCTTGTGTTCAGGCATAAGCGGTGAATTATCCTCAAACCACTGAGCTTGTTCCGAGAGCACGCTCATTTTTTTAGACATATCAAAATCCTTGATCTGAACTATAGTCTCATAAGAGCCTTTATATCCTTTGGGGTCATTGTAGACCTCAATAAAACCATTGATCCAATCAATATTACCCTCTGTGGCACTTACCCAGGCTACAGCGTAGTCGTCCCAAGTGTTCAAGTCGCCGGTCTTGTAATAATCAATAAGTAAGCTCAAAGCCTTAGCTTGTGCGGGATTCTCCGCCACAGTCACAGCCTGCTCTAACCAATAAATGATGCGGTCAATCGCCTGGCCATAGAGTCCGCCACTGCGATAAACTTGCTCTACTAATTCGCCCTGCTCTTTAACCAATCTGGTATTCAAGCCTACCTCGATCGGGCGCTCGATATCAACTTCCTCAGCCCCATAAAAATCTTCAACATCCTGAGTAGTAACATCCGGTCCATAAAAATTAATCGCACTCTCTAAAACAATATCAGCGTCTTTACTCAGGTTGACCTTCTTTTTATCCTTATCGTCAAAAATCACCTCAAAAGCCTCGCCTTCTAGCGTTGCGCCAGATTCAAACAACAGTTCTTTGAGGAATTTAGTGGAGAATTCGGGCATTATTTTATCATTGCTGTAATGGTGATGTATCCCATTGGAAAACCAAACACGTTTTAGATAGGTTTCAAAGGCCATCCAATCTTCACTGCTGCGCGAGCCTGGATAGTCCACATATATTTTTTCTAAGGCCTTGCGAATCTCAAGATTATGTCTGTAGTTCTGAGCCCACATGATATCGCGTCCCTCTAGACCCGCCTGGGTCATGAAATAGACCAATTTCTGCTCATTCAAGGTCAAATCCTCAAAACCAGGAATTTGGTAGCGCAAAACTTTTACATCAGCAAATTGATCTACATTGTAGTCAAAACTGTTTTCTTGTTGTGGCGTGGCTTGGTCCCCACAGCTGGTCAAGGTCAATAATCCGAGTAATACGGCACTTAAAAGATATTGTTTCATTTTAGGTTATTTTTAGAAGGCTAAAGGTAATTAAATTTTGATTTTAAACGGCCCTGAGGGTTCGCTCAAACAAATTGGCTATCTTCGCTTTAAAGCCTCTTTAGGTCGCTCTTAAGATTTTATTTTGGCCGTTATCTTATTTAGAAAGAATACAAGTTTAATTCTATGATCAAAAATATTGCTTTAGTTTTCCTAGGTGGCGGTGCAGGAAGTACCCTGCGCTTTTTGCTGGGCAGCTGGCTCAATCAGTATTTTCCATGGGCCGCGGGAACTTTTAGTGCAAACATACTCGGCAGTCTGCTCATAGGACTTTTGATGGGTTGGTTCATAAAGTGGCCTCATTTGGAAGCCGACCTTCGTCTGCTTTTGGCCATAGGTTTTTGCGGCGGTTTCACCACCTTCAGTGCCTTTGCCCTGGAACAAGTGAATATGATAAAAAATGGAGCCACCCTGCACGCTTTAGTTTATATGGCTTCAAGTATGGCCCTAGGTGTGGCTGCAGTTTTTTTAGGACTGTGGTTGAGCCGACACTAATTTTTTAACCTAGAATTTAGTGCTCTTTAAAAGCCATTACCCCAGCCTCAATGCGTATGGGTAAATCGTTTTCTTTGGGAGGAATCGGACAAGAATAACGCTCATTGTAAGCACAGTAAGGATTGTAAGACTGATTGAAATCCAGCACCAACTCATCCCCCTCTGGAATGCGCAAATCAATATAACGTCCACCTCCATAGGCTCCATCACCTGAAGCCCAATCCGTAAATGGACAAAATAAATAGTCTGCGTACTGCGGGTCTTCATAGCCCTGAGCACTGCGGTATACCGGCAATTGTAATTCCACGTTGTTTAAAGTAAAATGCAAGATACCGTATTGCACATACTCAGGAGTGCGGTCTGTTGTTGTGGGCATCAAAAAAGGTTGTGCATCAGGGGTGCGCTCTAAGCGCGCCGTAACGCGATAATTCAGATCTATAGGGTACCAATTAAGTCCTTTGAAATCGGTTAAATCTTCGGGCTTTAAGATGCTTTGTTCAGGGTCACCAAACTCTAGATCCATATCGTTTTGGTAGTCCTGAATTTCTTGTATTATACGGTCCTTATTTTGGGCTGAAATCCCGTTAAGGTTAAGCAAAACAGCGCATATAAATGCAGCAATATAAAAAGGCTTCATAACTGTGGAGTAATTGGGTGATGATCGACGACTTTAGAGAGAATTATTTGGGTTTTGGTCTCGCCATACAAAATGAGCTTATCGATAAATTGTTCCAGGTGCTTTTGATTGATCAAAACGACCTCCATGACAATATTCTCATTTCCTGTAATGCGATAGCAATTGACCACTTCAGGAAAACTTTTTACCTGTTCTAAAAATGGCTTGAGTTTCCCCATAAATGCGCGCACTGTAATAATAGCCCTTAACTGATAGCCACATTCAAAAGAGGAAACCTCGGTGCGGTAACCTTTGATTATGCCCGCATCTTCCATTTTCTTGATGCGCTCATTCACCGCTGGTGAACTGATACCTACAATACGACCGATTTCGGCATGAGAATAGCGCGCATTTGTCTGCAGACATTGAAGTATACGTCGGTTTAACTGGTCCACATTTCAGGTATTACGCATTAAATAATATATAAATATAATCAAAAATAATTAACTTTTAAATTAATATGGCTTATCAACTTTAAAACATTAAGCATTAGTCGGCAACTTTAAATTAAATTTGAGTAATTCTGATTTGCCCCCGGAATTTGCTATGAAAAAAAAACGATCACACCACCTCAACTATCCGCCTTTATATGACAAGGCGCTAGAAATACTGACTATGTCACGACATATGTCATATCTCTTTTGTGAAGACCTTATCGGTCCTGAAACTCATGGTCCTGAAGATGATAAAATTTATTTTACAGGAGACATAGTACAGCAATCTTATAATTTGGCTCCAGAAATTCTTCGTGCGGAGGAACAAGCCTACTCTGAAGACAAAAGGCGTTATGCCAAGCGACTCAAAGTACTGACCAAAAGTTTGTTTTATACCTGTGATCGACTTGAAAACAGTCCGATCAAAAGCAAAGAGTTCTTGCCTTTATTCCGTAAGGAGCTCCGACATTTTCGCAAATTACAGCGCACTTGGGCGATGATGCTCTAATGGTTTAGGGTTAATAATTCCACTTCAAATCACGCAAACAATTCTGATGGGCAAATCCATTGCCGTATTACATATTTCGTCTGTACTGACCACCGACATCAAATAAAACCTTTGTGATTTGGCCTAAGGAGGCCACCTTAACAGCTTCCATGAGTACCGTAAATAAATTAGCGTTGTTCTGGGCTGCTTGTTTTAAATCATTCAAGGCCTGATCCACATGCCCACCCTTGTGGCTCTGCAAGGCTCCCACAGTATCGATCTGAATTTGTTTTTCTTGCTCTGTGGCACGTATGACCTCAGATGGAATGATGGTCGGTGAACCTTTACTGTTCAAGAAAGTATTGACCCCAATTATAGGATACTCACCCGTGTGTTTGAGGGTCTCATAATGCAAACTTTCCTCTTGGATTTTACCGCGTTGATACATGGTCTCCATGGCGCCAAGAACACCTCCGCGCTCTGTAATTCGATCGAATTCCATCAATACAGCTTGCTCGACTAAATCGGTTAATTCTTCAATGATAAAGGCCCCTTGTATCGGGTTTTCATTTTTAGCTAGACCCAGTTCCTTATTAATAATCAATTGAATCGCCATGGCGCGTCGCACACTATCCTCTGTGGGCGTAGTAATGGCCTCGTCATAAGCATTAGTATGTAATGAATTACAATTGTCATAAATCGCATAGAGTGCTTGAAGCGTTGTGCGGATATCGTTAAAGTCAATTTCTTGAGCGTGCAGACTGCGTCCTGAAGTTTGAATGTGATACTTAAGCATTTGAGAACGCGGTCCAGCCCCGTATTTCTCGCGCATGGCTTTGGCCCATATTTTACGCGCTACTCGACCGATAACGGCGTATTCTGGATCAATTCCATTACTGAAGAAAAAGGATAAATTAGGCCCAAAATCATCAATACTCATGCCTCGAGACAAGTAGTATTCTACATAAGTAAATCCATTAGACAAAGTGAAGGCTAGCTGCGTTATTGGGTTTGCTCCTGCCTCGGCAATATGATAACCAGAAATGCTGACAGAATAAAAATTGCGCACCTGCTGATCAATAAAGTAAGCCTGAACATCACCCATGAGTCTCAGGGCAAATTCTGTTGAGAAAATGCAAGTGTTTTGCGCTTGATCCTCTTTTAAAATATCCGCCTGTACCGTACCGCGTACCTGCATAAAGGTTTGGGCCTTTATTTGATTGTAGACCTCCTGGGGTAATACTTGATCTCCTGTAATTCCTAATAGAAGCAGTCCCAGGCCATTATGCCCTTGGGGTAAGTCTCCATGGTATTTCGGGCGGAGTTTTTGGTCTGGATATTGGACAGCCAAAGCTCTTTCCACCTCATCTTCCATCTTGTGCTCTTTGATGTATTTTTCACAATTCTGGTCGATGGCTGCATTGAGAAAAAAGGCCAAAACCATAGGCGCTGGACCATTTATGGTCATACTCACCGAGGTCATCGGATCAGTTAAATCAAAGCCGCTGTATAACTTTTTTGCATCATCCAAACAACAAACAGAAACGCCCGCATTGCCTATCTTTCCGTAAATATCAGGTCTGAGGCCCGGATCGTGCCCATAAAGCGTTACACTATCAAAGGCCGTCGACAAACGTATGGCCGACATATTCTGGCTTAAATAATGGAATCGTCGATTGGTTCGCTCTGGACCACCTTCACCGGCAAACATGCGTGTTGGATCTTCAGCCACACGCTTAAATGGATATAAACCAGCTGTGTAAGGAAAATAGCCCGGAAGATTTTCTTGCATCATCCACCGGAGTAAATCCCCCCAAGCGGTATAACGCGGTAAAGCCACCTTAGGAATTTGCGTCATGGATAGCGAGGTAGTATGGGTCTGGACTTGCACCACCTTGTCGCGTACCTGAAAATCGTATTGCGGCGCACGGTATTTTGCCTTTACCCCATCCCATTGGACTATGTGTTGCCATAGATGCGGATCGAGATTCATCTTAAGGGTTTTAAACTGAGCTAACAACTGCTGTATTAAATCAGCAGCTACCCCTTTTAGGTCATGATCTGCGACTTCAATACCCTCAGTGCTGAACAACACAGGCACCGTACACAAATTTTCAATGGCTTTAAAAATACCGTACAAAGTTTGAGCAACCTTGGTCTGAGCCTCAGTAAAAGCATCATATTGACGAATAGACTCTGCAATTTCAGAAAGGTATCTTGTTCTGGCCGGCGGAATTACAAAAACCTTCTCAGAATTCTGTGTTTCACTATGGCCTTCTATCGACCAGTCTAAATTCATGCGCTCGACTAAGGTCTGCATGATTGCCCCGTATAATCGGTTCATCCCTGGGTCATTGAATTGGGAGGCGATGGTTCCAAATACCGGTAATTGCTCTTGAGGAATTTCCCATAAATTATGGTTGCGCATGTATTGTTTACGCACATCACGCAGAGCGTCTAAAGCACCGCGCTTATCGAATTTGTTTAGCGCCACCAAATCGGCAAAATCGAGCATATCGATTTTTTCGAGCTGCGTAGCTGCCCCAAATTCGGGGGTCATCACATAAAGAGATACATCACTGTGTTCCAGAATTTCGGTATCGCTTTGGCCAATACCAGAAGTTTCTAAAATCACTAAGTCAAAACCTGAAGCCTTGACTAAATCAAGGGCGTCATTGACGTATTTAGACAAGGCCAGATTACTCTGGCGCGTGGCCAAACTGCGCATATACACCCTCGAGGTGTTGATGGCATTCATACGTATTCTATCCCCCAGTAGAGCGCCGCCTGTTTTTCGTTTGGATGGATCTACAGAAATTATGGCTAAATGTTTATCAGGATAGGCCGCCAAGAATCGGCGCACTAACTCATCGACCAGAGAAGATTTTCCTGCACCCCCAGTACCCGTAATTCCTAAAACTGGAACCTTTGATAAATCTGAAGTCGCCCGAAGGTCCTTTAAAAATGATTTGATTTGATCCGGAAAATTCTCTGCAGCACTGATGCATTGCGCGATATAATGCGGATTGTTAACCCTGAGTGCCCCACGGTCAAAATCCTTTAAATCTCCCCGCGTTTCATCGCTCTGGGACACTAAATCATTGATCATCCCCTGGAGTCCCATGGAACGTCCATCGTCTGGAGAATAAATGCGTACGATGCCATAATCCATCAGAGTCTTTATCTCCTGAGGAAGGATCACACCACCTCCGCCACCAAAAATCTTTATATGGCCAGCCCCACGCTCTTGAAGTAGATCGTACATATATTTGAAGTACTCCATATGCCCACCTTGATATGAGGTCATTGCGATGGCATGTGCATCTTCTTGAATGGCTGTAGAGACCACTTCATCTACACTACGGTCGTGTCCTAGATGAATCACCTCTACGCCCGTGGCTTGAATGATACGCCGCATGATATTTATGGCAGCATCGTGGCCATCAAATAGCGAGGCTGCGGTTACAATGCGTACTTTATTTTTTGGCTGGTAGGGTTCCGGTTGTTGCATTATCAGTATTTGGGTCGTTATTCTGTGTAAATTT
>OMJU01000061.1 GCA_900299425.1 Candidatus Rokuibacteriota bacterium | reverse complement strand
TGGCCAGGATATTGTTTACAGTATCAATCAAAGTCTCCCCCTTTTTTACTGAAGAAGAGGCAGCAGAAAAGTTAACCACGTCGGCTGAAAGGCGTTTTTCGGCCAGTTCAAAAGACAATCTAGTTCGGGTACTGTTTTCAAAAAATAAATTAGCAATAGTGATATCACGTAAGGAAGGCACCTTTTTAATCGGTCGATTAATGACCTCCTTAAAATGATCGGCAGTTTCAAAGATCAATTCGATATCCTCGGTGGTGAGGTATTTGATTCCCAGTAAATGCGATACACTTAATTCCTTCATATTATTGTTCCACTAGATAAATAGCATCTTCCCCATCTTTTTCTTCCCAACACACCAGGACCTTTTCTCCATTGATCGCATCGACTTGACGACCGCGATAATCCGGCTGAATAGGCAGATGTCGGCTAAATCGTCGATCAATCAATACCAAAAGCTCAATTTCTTCGGGCCGACCAAAACTCTGAATGGCGGTTAGCGCTGAACGAATACTGCGTCCTGTAAATAAAACATCATCGATAAACACCACTTTTTTACCCTCTACGATAAAATCGATTTGCGTTCGATTGGCCTCTAAAGGCTTTTCGGAACGTCGAAAATCATCTCTAAAGAAGGTAATATCCAGGTATCCTAACGGAACGTCTTTAATGTCATAATCCTTTACAAGTAAGGCCTTTATGCGCTCTGCCAAAAAGATACCGCGAGGCTGAAGTCCTACGAGTACAGTTTGCTGGAAATTGTTGTGATTTTCAATAAGTTGACAAGCCAAACGGTGTAGTGCGATCTGGATTTCCGTTGCATTTAAAAGCACTTTTTGGCTCATAAGAAAAGATCTGAATCGGATTCAGGGGACAAATTTAAGTGTTTTTGGCTAATTTTTGGGAATAATAGGGCATAAAAAAACCCGGCAGACAAGCTACCGGGTTCTGTATTAAGTCCGTCAGGTTTAGATTACTATTTACCCTTACCTTCCATTTTATCCTTAATTTCTTGAAGCTTAGCGTTGGCATCACCCAAAGTTGGTTTTGATTCCTCAGCCTGTTGTGCAGCAGCTTTAGCCGCTTTCTTAACAATCTTTGCTTCTTCAGCTTTGTGGATTGACATATGAGAAGCAACGACTTTCTTAAAGTCTTTGTTGAATTCAATAATCACGAATTCAGCTTCTTCTCCAGCCTTAAGTAGACTACCATCTTCTTTTTCTAAATGACGCTTTGGAACAAATGCTGTGATGTCCTCGTTAAAGTTGATCACCGCTCCTTTGTCTACCATCTCGTCGATTTTGGTAGTGTGCTTGGTTCCTACGCCAAACTCAGCCTCATACTTATCCCATGGGTTATCCATAGTTTGTTTGTGACCTAAGCTCAACTTACGACCTTCTACATCTAATTCAAGAACCACTACCTCTAGTTTTTCACTTATTGAGGTAAATTCGCTTGGATGCTTCACTTTCTTAGTCCAAGAAAGATCGCTGATGTAAATCAAACCATCAATTCCTTCTTCAAGTTCCACAAAAACACCAAAGTTGGTAAAGTTGCGTACAATACCAGTATGAGTAGAACCTACAGGGTATTTTTTAGTAATGTCGGTCCATGGATCTGGCGTCAATTGCTTAATACCTAAAGACATTTTGCGCTCTTCACTATCAAGGGTCAAAACAACTGCTTCTACCTCATCACCCACATTTACAAAATCCTGAGCACTGCGCAAGTGCGTAGACCAAGACATTTCACTTACGTGAACGAGTCCTTCTACACCTTCAGCAACCTCAACAAAAGCACCGTAATCTGCGATTACAACAACTTTTCCTTTTACGCGATCGCCTACCTTAAGCTCATCGCCAAGGGCTTCCCATGGGTGTGCGCTAAGTTGCTTCATACCCAATTGGATTCTTGTTTTATCTTCATCAAAATCCAAGATTACCACGTTGAGTTTTTGATCAAGCTCAACGATTTCACTTGGGTGATTGATACGTGACCAAGAAAGGTCGGTAATGTGCACCAATCCATCAACACCTCCAAGGTCAACAAATACCCCGTAAGACGTAACGTTTTTCACAACGCCTTCTAGGACTTGACCTTTTTCAAGTTGACCAATGATTTCTTTTTTCTGCTCTTCGATATCTGCTTCGATAAGCGCTTTGTGAGAAACAACTACGTTTTTGAATTCATGGTTAATTTTTACCACTTTGAATTCCATAGTCTTACCTACGTATACATCGTAATCGCGAATTGGCTTAACGTCAATTTGTGATCCTGGCAAGAATGCCTCAATACCAAGTACGTCAACAATCATACCTCCTTTGGTACGACATTTTACAAATCCATTGACCACAGTAGCCTCATCATGAGCCGAATTAACGCGATCCCATGCTTTGATGGTACGTGCTTTACGGTGTGACAACACAAGTTGACCAGTAGCGTCTTCACGCACATCGATCAAAACCTCTACTTTGTCTCCGACTTTTAAGTTTGGATTGTAACGGAATTCGTTGAGTGAAATAACACCTTCACTTTTGGCATTGATATCGATGATTGCATCTCTATCAGTTAAGTGTACCACAACACCTTCTACTACCTCATCATTCAAGGTATCGACAAAGTTTTGTGCTACTAGTTTTTCAAATTCTTCTAACTGACCTTCGTCTACAGGATCGATTCCTTCTTCGTAGTTGTGCCAGTTAAAATCTTTTAGGAATTGTTCAGGACTCTGAACAGCAGTATCCGCTTTTTTAGTTTCTACTGCAGCTGTTTCTTGAGTTTCAACAGCTTCGTTGTTTGCTTGTTCAGCCATTTGTTAAATCTGGTATTCCTTTCGTAAAGACGGAATAACCATTTGTATTCTGCAACCCACCCAAAGGTTAACGCTGTAAGTCTACAGAAGGATTAAATAAGTTTGTCTGCCCTTTTTTCCTTTGGTTGGCGTCAAAAAGGGTGGCAAAAATAGGATATTCACACGGAATATCAAAACATTAAGAATCAGTTTATTGGAAAAACTTTTTCGGGTTTAAAATCCAGCTACTCAAGCTATTTTAAACGCGACCGTAAATGCGGTCTTTGGCCAGTTGTAAGATCATATTAAACTGGTCATGTGAGTTCATTTCACTATTGTCAATAACTATAGCACCTTCAGGCACGATTAGAGGCGATACGCTACGCTGGGAATCCACGGTGTCTCTGGATTGCAAGTTGTCCAAAACCGCGTCAAAACTCACTTGCTGACCCGAGGCCAAAAGTTCTGCATGCCTTCTTTGAGCGCGCACCTGTGCAGAGGCGGTCATGAAAATTTTCAGTTCAGCCATTGGAAAAACAACCGAACCTATATCCCGACCATCCATCACCACACCTCCTTTTGCGCCAAAGGAGCGCTGGATGTCCACCATTTTAGCCCTCACCTCTGGCAGAGTAGCAACCTTACTCACAGCCTCAGAAATTTCCATGCTGCGAATCAACTCCGAAACATCTCTGTGATTCAGTAAGGTTTTATTGACGCCATTTTCCCATTGGAAATTGATCTTTATCTCAGGTAATGCCTGTAGTAATCCATCTTTATCAAGCACGTGATCTACCATTAATCCATTTTCTTTGGTATAAAGAGTCACCGAACGATACATCGCTCCGCTGTCCACATAAATATAGCCGAGTTCAGCAGCTAACTGTTTTGCCACCGTACTTTTTCCTGTGGAAGAATGACCATCTATGGTGATAATGATCCGACGCATTACTGAAGATTCATATTTAATCCGAAAAAACTTGAAGCCGCGGCGCTATTAAAGCGGCTGTAGGCATAACTAAAGCGCAATTTATTCAATTTAATGCCAAAACCAGCACTCAGTCCAGCAAAGGAGCGTTGATCTATAATACGCAACTCCTCACCACGTCTAAAACTATAGCCCAATCGCAGATTAAAGCCTTTGTCCGGAAATAATTCAACCCCGACAATGGCATGACGCAAAATCTCGTCTATAAAGTTAATGTTCTCACTTGTCGCATTCCCCTCCAAATCGATTTCATCTCTGTTTGGATTAGCAAAAGCCAAACGCCAGTTTTCCAGGTGCTCCATGGTGAGGTGCCAGCGAACCGGAATATTTTCTAAGTCCTGAGAAACACCAGCGACAAGTTCAAAGGGGAGTTTTTCGGAAGTGATGTCGTAAGGATCAAGTTGTGCGCCAAAATTCCGCGCCACTAATCCAAAATTTAAACCCTCAACTTCATTGCGATAAAGCACCCCTATGTCTAAGGCAATTCCTGACGAATTATACTGCTCTAGGGTTGAAGAAATAAACTTTAAATTACCGCCAAGGTACCAATCTGTATAAGGTATATTTTTTGCGTGGCCTACCGAGATTGCAAGCTCACCGCCAGAAAAGGAATTCGTGGGTTGCCCCTGCTGGTCATATCCTGCAAAATTGCCGTAATTGATGTAGGTCACCCCTGTGTGAAAAACCTGCGTTCTTCTATCCCACAGATAGGCATAACTGGCCGTACCGTAAGAAATATCGGAGACATAGTTGTTAAAGTTAATGGACAACTGATTGTCCATAGCGGGATTTATGGTCGCCGGATTGAATAAGGCTTGGGTAGGATCATAATCAAAATTCGTAACGATTTTCCCTCCCAAGGCCACTTGACGCGGGCTGGCCCCTAAATTCAAAAATTGATAAGTTGCGGAGCCACCGACTTGCGCCACGCCAATATGGGTGCACAAAATCATTATCATCAGTAGCCACAATCTCATAAATCCAAATGGTATCAATCCCTGGTTTGATTAACGACTACAATGATACTTTATTTTCAAACCAAAAAAAAGTGCCGCTTGTTTTAGTCCCAAAGCTTTTTGGGGGTTTTCACGCGCTGATTGGTCACGGCAATCGAGACGACCTCCATCATATCGGTGACATAATGAAATTTTAACCCTTTTAGATAGTGCTCAGGTATTTCCAGAATATCCTTTCTATTGCCTTCACACAATATAATTTCCTTGATTTTGGCACGCTTGGCCGCCAAAATTTTCTCCTTTATTCCGCCTACAGGCAACACCTTACCCCGTAAAGTAATCTCGCCTGTCATGGCCAAACTCTTTTTAACCTTGTGCTGAGTAAATAAAGAAACTAAGGACGTGAGCATTGTAATTCCTGCACTGGGACCATCTTTTGGCGTTGCACCCTCTGGTACGTGGATGTGGATATTATGTGTTTTAAACACCTCAGGACGCACTCCAAGGGTCTCTGCATGCGATTTGATAAACTCCAAGGCGATAGTTGCAGATTCTTTCATGACCGTTCCCAAATTACCGGTCATGGTCAATTGTCCCTTACCTTCAGAGATTGCGGATTCAATAAAAAGAATATCTCCACCCACTCTAGTCCAAGCCAAGCCAGTAACGACGCCAGCGACATCATTGTTTTCGTACTTATCACGCTCAAGTTTTGGAGCGCCCAAGACTTCCTCGATGATTTTTTGATCCACATCGACTGTGTAATCCTGATCCATAGCAATATTCATGGCTGCATAACGCACCATTTTTGCGATTTTTTTCTCCAAACCACGCACTCCGCTCTCGCGTGTGTACCCCTCGACAATAAATGCTAACTGTCTTTTTTGGATTTTCAAATGACTTTTATCCAGACCGTGTTCTTTGAGTTGTTTCGGCAATAGGTGTCTGTGTGCTATTTCTACCTTTTCCTCTAGTGTGTACCCCGAAACTTCTATTATTTCCATACGGTCCAAAAGAGCCGGTTGTATATGACTCAAACTATTTGAAGTGGCCACAAACATGACTTTCGAAAGGTCGTATCCAAGTTCCAGATAATTGTCATAAAAAGCATTGTTCTGCTCCGGATCCAATACCTCAAGCATGGCTGATGAAGGGTCCCCTTGATGACTGGCCGATAGTTTATCGATCTCATCTAACACAAAAACTGGGTTCGCTTTACCCGCTTTTTTGATGTTTTGTAAAATTCTGCCAGGCATTGCTCCGATATAGGTCTTGCGATGCCCTCTAATTTCGGCCTCATCACGCAGCCCCCCTAAAGACATGCGCACGTACTGACGCCCCAAGGCCTCGGCAATTGATTTACCCAGTGATGTTTTACCCACCCCCGGAGGCCCGTAAAGACATAGAATCGGTGATTTCATGTCTTGTCTGAGTTTTAAAACAGCCAGATACTCTATGATGCGCTTTTTAACGTCGTCTAATCCAAAGTGATCTCTATTGAGAATTTTTTGTGCGCGTTTTAAATCAAAAACATCTTGACTGTATTCAGACCAAGGCAATTCAAGCATGAGGTCTAAATAATTGCGCTGTATGCTGAACTCAGCCACCTGAGGATTCATGCGTTGCAGCTTATTCACTTCTTTTTCAAAGTGCTCTGCAATGGTTTTCGACCACTTTTTCCGCTTACCAGCCTGGCGCATCTCCTCTATTTCCGCTTCATAGGATGTGCCCCCCAATTCTTCTTGAATGGTTTTCATCTGTTGGTGCAAGAAATACTCTCTTTGTTGCTGAGACATATCGCTTTCCACTTTAGACTGAATGTCCATTTTTAGGGATAATTTCTGAAGCTCAACGTTTAAAAATTTGAGCGTCTGTATAGCGCGATCATTTAGGTTATTGATCTCTAGAAGGCTTTGTTTCTCTGGAACAGTGATGTTCAAATTCGAGCAAACAAAGTTGATCAAAAATGAAGAGCTCTCTATATTCTTTATGGCAAAAGCGGCATCCGAAGGAATATTTGGGCTGTCTTTAATGATGTCGATGGCCAATTCTTTTATCGAATCTATTATGGCGTTAAACTCTTTGTCGTCCTTTTCTGGGCGCTGTTCTTCTACTTCTTTAATCGTGGCGGTTAAAAAAGGATCGGTGGTGACCACTTGATCAATTTCAAAACGCTTTTTACCCTGAATGATGACCGTAACATTACCATCGGGCATCTTGAGTACGCGCAGAATGCGGGCTACTGTACCCACTTGATAAATATCCTTTGACTCAGGATTTTCTTGAGACTCTTCTCTTTGCGCCACCACACCAATGACTTTATTGCCTTGATTGGTTTGATTGATCAAGTTAATGGATTTATCCCGCCCAGCAGTAATAGGAATAACGACACCAGGAAACAATACCGTGTTTTTCAAAGGTAGAATCGGTAGGGTTTCCGGTAATTCTTCTGAGGACATCGCTTGTTCATCTTCTGCGCTCAGCAATGGAATGAACTCCGCATCTTCGTTTAAGTCCTTAAATGACAAACTGTCTAAATTTATAAGTTTGGCTTTTGACATAGGTGTATCTCGGTCATTATGTCACGCTGAAATACAGAGTGACCATCATCTCTTTTTCATTTAATAAATTAAAATCAGCTTGTTATCGCTCTAATAGGGCCCTAACAAGGACTTTTAATTAACTAATAGTCAATAGTTGTGCCATAGAAAGGCACAATAAAAAAATACCCGGAAATCCGGGTATTTATTGTTTCTATCAAAGCGCACTCGTTAATGCCCGCCACAATATGATGCGGGACCTTCTGCGCATCCGTGAGTGTAATTTATGGAATGGTCAAAGTAAATACGCCCATTTCAATGGAGTATTCTTCCATATAAAAACCATTAGGATCGATGGCTGTGAAACTGAATTGTCCCTCAATTACGCCATCAGAGTATTGATAACTAAGAATGATTAATTGCCCAGGTGTCGCGTAATACAATTGTGCATTTTCAATGTCAGGGTTGTAAAGACCTACACTTTCCATCCCAGTGTCAATGGTTGCTGTTAATTCAT
>OMJU01000060.1 GCA_900299425.1 Candidatus Rokuibacteriota bacterium | reverse complement strand
TCTTTGTAATCCTTCAAAGCCTTGGATACCGTAGTTACGGATATACCAAGGTTTTCTGCAATTTGTTTTAAGGTAACCTCTTTCATTTCATTTCTTGTGTGCTGAGTGAAAAATATAATTTTCCCGACAATCGCTGCAAGTTATTTCAACAAAATTAAAAACGAAAACGATTTCGCATTCAAAATTGACATTTTGTAAAGCAATCGCTCCATTTTTCGAAAAAAAGCTAGACATTAGTCCTAAAATGGTCATTTTTTATATCCACCATGTCGGTGTCCAGACATCGAACATGTTAGGATAAATTGGAAAAAAATAGAAATCAATCCCCTTTCAATCACTGAACAGTCTCGGCGCTGAACAAAGAAAGGAATTAGCTTTAGCGGGGATTGGTTTCATTTCCAATCTAAAAAACCTATATCATATGACAAAAAAATTGTATACTTCACCGCAATTTGCGGCATTCTTAACGGTTTGAATGCCACATTTTGTATTTGTAATATTTGAAAACGACTGATTAACAAGTAAATTAACCTAAAACCGAGAATTATATGAAAAACAAACTACTAACTAAACTTTTGTTGCTCCCTATGGCTTTAATCATGGGAAGTACCGCATTTGCGCAGATGACTGTTAGTGGAACAGTTTCCGATGCAAATGGACCTGTTCCCGGAGTGAATGTTGTGGTGCAAGGCACTTCCAGTGGAGCACAAACTGATTTCGACGGTAACTATTCCATCAGTGATGTCGCAAGCGACGCCACTTTGGTATTCAGTTACATTGGTTATGCAACCCAAGAAGTTGCTGTAAATGGCCAGTCGACAGTTGACGTAACTTTAGCCGAAGACGCTCAAGCACTTGCTGAGGTTGTGGTTATTGGTTATGGTACCACTACGGTTAAAGATGCAACCGGTTCCGTAACAGCAGTAACTGCCGAAGACTTCAACCAAGGGGTCATCACTTCTCCAGAGCAATTGATCCAAGGTAAGACTGCCGGGGTTCAAATTTCTCAGAGCAACGGTGAGCCTGGTGCGGGTATTGACATCCGTATTCGTGGAGCGGCTTCTGTGCGTTCTAACAATAACCCATTATTTGTAGTTGATGGTATTCCATTATCTGGAGGTAACACTTCAGCTGAGACTGCAAATACAGGTATTGGATCTAACTCAGCCAAAAACCCATTAGCATTTATCAACCCTAACGATATTGAAAGTATCAGTATCTTAAAAGACGCCTCTGCTGCTGCTATTTACGGTTCGCGTGGTGCTAACGGGGTTGTGTTCATTACCACTAAGTCTGGTAAAGGAGCTAAAGGAAGTTCTTGGGAATATTCTTCAAGTATGGCTGTTGCTTCAGTAGCAAAAACTTTTGATTTGTTGTCTGCTGAAAAATATTTAAGCCGTGCTGCTGATTTCGGATTCAACGTTGAAGAGCGTGATTTCGGAGCAAACACAAACTGGCAAGATTATATCTTTAGAACTTCTACTTCAACAAACAACGACCTTGCTTATTCTAACAACTACGGTTCAGGTAACCTTCGTGCTACCTTTGGATATAGCAAGAACTTTGGTGTTGTAGAAAATACCTCTTTAGAGCGTATCACTGGACGTATCAACTGGAACCAAAGATTCCTAAACGATAAATTGAAGATTGGTGTTCAATCTTCAATTTCTCGTGTGAATGATGAAGGTGCAGCAACTGCAGCATCTGCTGGTTTCCGTGGTGATTTACTAGGAGCCGCTTATTCAGCAAACCCAACTTGGCCAACCTCTCCTGACTTTGATGGAACTGGAGGTCTTTTATCTCCTGCCACAATGTTGGATTATTATCAAAACACTGCGAACACAAATCGCATGTTAGTTAATGTTTCTGCAGAGTATGCTTTAACTTCAGATCTTTCTGCTAAAGTTAATATTGGTATTGATGAGTCTGAGTCAACAAGAATCGGTGTTTCTTCTCCAAACGCACGTAACTTCGGTGCAGGTGCCTTTGGTAATGGACGTGGAATCTTGAGTGACTTGAACACAAGCAGTGAGCTTTTAGAGGCAACTTTAAACTACTCTAAAGACTTCGGAAATTCAAGCCTAAACATCTTAGCTGGTTACTCTTATCAGAACTTCAACCGTAACGGTCGTACCGCTAATGCTTGGGGCTTCTTTACAGAGAACATGGATGAAATGGGAGATGCAATCGAAAGTACTGCAAACGCTATCGAAGCAAAAATTACTGGTGATTATCAGCAGTATGGTTTTGCAGGCAATACTGGCGGTATTTTTGTTAACCGTTTATTCCCTGAACCGACTACAGACGTAATTACTGACCTTAACAACTTAAGTGTTAAGTCGATTTTTGTTGATACCTATGATAATACTGACGAGCTTCAGTCTTATTTTGGTCGTATTAACTATTCTATCAACGATAAATACTTATTCACAGCAACAGTACGTGCGGACGGTTCTTCACGTTTTGGTCAGGATAACCAATACGGTTATTTCCCTTCAGGAGCTTTTGCTTGGAAATTACATAACGAAGATTTCGTAGGCGATGCATTCTCTACTTTAAAACTTCGTTTAGGTGCTGGTATTACTGGTAACCAAGAAGGTCTTGGTTATGGTAACTTTACGCAAAGACAGCGTTACGCTGGAGGTGGTCCAGATGATGGTGGTAACATCAACATTCCTGGAATCGTAGACGTTTCTTATCCAAACCCAGCACTTAAGTGGGAAGAAACAATGCAGTATGCCGCAGGTCTTGACTTTGGTTTCAACAACGACCGTTTCAACGGTAGTGTAGATGTTTACCGTAAGGAGACTTCTGACTTATTGTTCAACGTACTTGCAGCGCAGCCTTCTGTACAACCATTCTTGTTCTTGAACTTACCAGATTCTAAAGTGGTAAACCAAGGTTTTGAATTGAGTTTAGGTTACGATCTTATCTCAAGTGATGACTTGACTTGGAATGCTACTTTGAATGCAGCTTACAATGATAACATGGTTGAATCACTACAAGGTGAATTCGATGCTGGTACCATCCGTGGTCAAGGTCTTTCGTTAGCCTTTGCCCAGAAGCTAAAAGCTGGAGAGCCTTTGTTCTCTTACTTCTTGCGTGAATTTGAAGGATTCGATCCTGCAACTGGACAACCAGTTCAAACGGACGTTCAAGACTTCGTTGGTAAAAGCGCATTGCCAAACCTAACTGGAGGTCTTTCAACTTCATTGAGCTACAAGAGATGGACTGCATCTGCTTATTTCTCTGGACAGTTCGGTCACTACATCTACAACAACACGGCTAACGCCTTCTTCACAGCAGGTGCCTTCCGTGGTGGACGTAACGTAACTTCTGATGTGCTTACTGCTGGTGAGTCTTTTGACGCTGCAGCAGACGTATCAACTCGTTTCTTGGAGAGCGGTGATTTCGTTCGTTTCCAAAACGCAACTGTAAGTTATAACTGGCCACTTTCTGGCGATGAATTCTTCTCGTCATTAGTGTTTTCAGTAACTGGACAAAACTTGTTTGTGATTACAGACTATTCAGGTTTAGATCCTGAAGTTAGCAGCTCGCCTTCTGGTGGAGACTTGTTAAATGGTCTTCCTGTATTTGGTATCGACTACGCGTCATACCCAAGACCGAGAACATTTACTTTTGGACTTAACGCTAAATTTTAAAAAATAAATTATGAAAAGAAACATGATAAAATTCATGAAGCCTGTTCTAGCAACTGCGTTTCTATCTTTATTGACCGTTTCCTGTACAGACTTAGCGATTGAAGAATCTGATTCTATCATCGCTGAAGGATCTACAGTATTCGAAGGTGTAGCCGATGTAGATGCATCGATTACAAACCTTTACAATGACACTTATGGACAACTTGGTGATCAAGGGAATTTCTTCGCCTTGAACGAAGTATCTACAGACGAAACCCTCGTGCCTACTCGTGGTACTGACTGGGGTGATAATGGAATCTGGAGAACACTTCACGCACACACTTGGAGTCCAACACACCAATTTGTATTGAACACTTGGAACAACTTGAACCAAAATGTTTTGCGTGCCTCACAGATCCTAGATCCATTGAGTGCGCCTAATGCAGAACAAGATGCTCAAGCCCGTTTCCTACGTGCTTTTAGTATGTATTTTGTGTTAGATCTTTACGGCGTTGCACCATTCCGTCAACCAACGGATGCCTCTGACGTAAATCCAACTGTTTACTCTGCTTCTGAAGCTTACAATTTCATCGTTAATGACCTTGAAACCGCTTTACCAAACTTGCCAATGGCAGGTCCTGGTCCAACAGAAGAAGGGCACTCAAGAGCAAACCGCGCTGCTGGTCACTTCATGTTGGCCAAAGTAATGTTGAACTCTGAGCGTTACACTGGATCTCAGCCAAACTATCAGGCAGTAATCGATCATGTAGATGCTATTGCCGCTGAAGGTTATGCACTACAAGCTGGATATTTCGATATCTTCAAACAAGATGTTCCTGACTCTGAAACCATTTGGTATGCAAAAGCTGGTGTTGGTAACCGTATCTGGAATGGATTGCACTACAACCAAAACTCTCCTGATAACTCAGGTGGTGGTTGGAATGGATTCACTACATTGGCTGAATTCTATGATAGCTTTGAAGGTCCTGAAAGCAATGCTGCAGGTTCGGGTCAAGAAGAGCGTCGTGGATGGGTACCTGGTGCCTCAGATGCAAACTCTCAAAACTTAGGTATCGGTTACGGTTTCCTAGTAGGACAGCAATATGAGGAAGATGGCACTATCTTGAAAGATCGTTCTGGAAACCCACTTGTATTCACTAAAGAATTGCCAGGTCTTTCTGGTAATGGTGAAGCTACTGGTATCCGTATCATTAAGTATCACCCTGGTGATGAGGGTGGATCATTCCGCTCTCATGAGATCGTATTCCGTTATGCTGATGCACACTTGATGAAAGCTGAGGCTATGATGCGTTCAGGCGGCAATGCTACGCCTATGGTAAATGAGTTACGTACAGTTCGTGGTGCAACACCACTAGGTAGCGTGTCTGATGCTGATTTATTAGCTGAGCGTGGACGTGAGTTATACGTGGAGTTCTGGAGAAGAAACGACATGTTGCGTTTTGGTCAGTTCACTAGAGATTGGGAATTCAAAAACGAGGCCTCAGTTGGTGATGACACTTGGAAACTTTATCCAATCCCTGTAAACGCCTTGTTATCTAACCCTAACTTAGTTCAGAATCCTGGATACTAATCCAGTTCTAATACACAGAAAAAGCCACCTCATTGAGGTGGCTTTTTTTTTAATCTTTTATTAATCTTTTTAATTTTTCAATAGTCCACAAGCTCTGTCTAACCAGCTATTTTCGTATTTGGAAAATTACGTCGCGACTTGACCTCAAAGAAATGTATAAAGATTAGCAATAACCTCTGCAGCCTGTTAATGGGTGTCATAAGTTTATGGCTGTTGGGCTCTTGTGGTCAGGACACTCGCCTCAGGCTTCTCTCCTCTAGTGAAACAGGTGTTAATTTTGAAAATCGCCTCACCTCCTCACCGAACCAAAACATTCTAAACTATATTTATTTCTATAATGGCGGCGGGGTGACTATTGCGGATTTTAATAATGACAGCCTTCCTGATTTGATTTTCGGTGCCAATCAAAAATCCCCCCAACTTTATCTCAACAAAGGCAATTTAAAATTTAAAGAAACACCCCTACCGGCCTTACCCCTGGGTTGGACCAATGGAATTTCTGTAGGTGATGTCAATAGTGACGGCTGGCTTGACCTCTATATTGCGCGCGTCGCCTCAGATTCCGTGCCACAGACCCACAATGCGCTTTTGATCCATAAAGGTATCGATCAAGATGGGCAACCTATTTTTGAAGAACAAGCAAAGGCTTACGGGCTTGATTTTCGGGGACTCAGTACCCATAGTAGCTTTCTAGATTACGACCTCGATGGGGATTTAGATTTATTCCTTCTAAACCATAGCGTCAATCCAAATATGAATTATGGCAATGGCAGTAAGCGACAAAAACCAGATTCTATTTCTGGAGATCGTCTTTATGAAAATCAAGGTGGTGTTTTTATTGATGTATCCGCACAAGCAGGAATTTTCCAAGGGGGCATCGGTTATGGTTTAGGTTTATCCATTGCGGACTTCAACAATGATGGCTACCCGGATATTTATGTGGGTAATGACTTTTTTGAAAATGACTATCTCTACATCAATCAAAGGAACAAAAGTTTTAAAGAAATAATTCACACCAACAATGAAGCCTTAGGCCATACCACCCACTACTCTATGGGTAATGATAGTGGGGATATCAATAACGATGGTCTCATGGACTTGATTTCCGTGGATATGCTTCCAGAGGACTTACTGACCTATAAAACCTCGGGGACCGAGTTCAATTATCAGCTCTACGCTCAGTACATCAATAATGGCTATGATCATCAGTACATGCAAAATACACTACTACTGAATCGTGGGGAGGAAGTTTTTAGCGAAATCGCTAATGCCTCTGGAATACCAGCTACGGAGTGGTCCTGGAGTCCACTGCTGGCCGACTACGATTTAGACGGCTATGCAGATTTGTTTGTGACCAATGGCATTCTTGGGGCCACCAATGATATGGATTTTATCAATTTCATTGCAAACGAGGCCATTCAAAAGCAGTTAGGGGGTTCTATGACAAGGGACGCCATGAGCTTTATTGACGCCATCCCGGCCAAAAAAACACCAAATTATATTTTCAAAAATACCGATGGGCGAACCATGCAAGATCAAACGGGCCATTGGATTCCAAAAATACCTAGCTACAGCAACGGGGCCGCCTATGCTGATCTCGACCTAGATGGCGATTTAGATCTTGTGGTGAATAATGTGAATGCCACTTGTTTTATTTTAGAGAATCAAACACGTCAATTGGATCCAGAGCATCATTATCTGAGCGTGTCACTGCGGGATAAATTAGGCAATACTTACGGCCTCGGTGCCCGGGTCACGGCTTATTACCAGGGTAAAGAATTCACACGTGAAAACTATACCACACGGGGATTTCTCTCATCAAGTCCTCCACTGATGCACTTCGGGCTGGGTGCCATTGAGGAACTTGATTCGCTAGTTATTTCATGGCCAAAAAGAGGTCGACAAGTCATACAAGCGGTAAAAACCAATCAGCATTTAGTAATTCAAGCTGCAGCTGCAGTATTGGCGCAAGATTCATTATCTCGAGATGTGGCGCCAGCAGCATTAGCGAAAAATCCTGAGACAGCCACATTAACTCGCGATGTGAACGATTTTAAAGGCAGCACTTTTGCCAAAATCAAAGAAGATTTAGCATGGAAACACCAAGAGCGCTCTGCGCTGGATTTCAACAGAAATCCACTGGCCCCGTATGCCTTAAATAACGAAGGTCCAGCTATAGCGGCAGGAGATTTAAATAATGATGGGTTGCATGATTTGGTCATTACAGGGGCCAAAGGACAAAATACGGTCGTATTTTTCCAGCAGAGCGACGGACAATTCACACAAGTGGAGCTTAAGGATAAAATTGATGCACTGGGTGAGGGCACTGCGGTACTACTGCTCGATGCCAATAACGATGGACAAGACGACATACTTATCGGATATGGTGGTAATGAATTCAGCAGTGGCGAGGCTTTACAGCCAAGACTCTACCTGAATACAGGACAGGAATTTAGTCATGACCCCGAAGCTTTGCCAGAATTTGACCAAACCACCAGTACAATTTCTTGGGAAGATATTGACCAAGACGGATTTAAAGATTTAGTGTTTACAGCCAAAACAAAAGCACATGAATTTGGTATTGACCCGGAGCATTACTTGCTTAAAAATCTTGGTAATGGTCGCTTTAAAGACCATACGGCCCAGTGGGGCGATTCCTTTAGTCAAAGCGGCGCCATTAGCGATCTATTCTGGGCGGACATCAATGAAGATGGCATACTCGACGCCATAAGTTGCGGACCCTGGAACACCATTACGCTTTGGATTAATACAGGATCAGGTTTAGCACGCCTTGAAAATACCGGGCTTGAGGAACTTTATGGTCTCTGGGCTTGTGTTGCTGTTGCGGATTTCGATCGTGACGGTGATCTGGATATTGTCGGCGGCAATTGGGGCACTAATCTTCGTTGGCATGCCTCTGCGCAGGAACCTATCCGACTTTATCGCTATGACTTTGATCAAAACGAGTCTCAAGAAACTGTAGTGACCTATTACCTGCAGGGTAAAGAAACCACTTTGGCCTCCAAGGAAGAGCTGGCCAAGCAACTCCCAAAAATCAATAAGAAATTTTTATCCTTTGCCGATTTTGCACAGGCCTCTGTAGATGAAGTCTTTGGTTCTAAATCCTTAGCTGCCGGACTGATTAAATCCGTAACGGAGTTAGAGAGTTGTTATTTTGAAAATACAGGGGATAATAAATTTATAAAGCACACCCTATCGGCCGATGCTCAATATTCTAGTATACGTGACCTTCAAATCACTGACTTAAACAATGACGGGTGGGATGACCTACTTTTATGTGGCAACGACTATGAACTCAGCACCCAACTCGGCCGATTAGATGCGTTTAAAGGCGGGGCATTGATCAATGATAACGGTCAGATGCGTTTTGAGAAAATTAGCCAAGAGCCTTGGCTCGGTGCTGGTCGCTCTTGGACTAGACTGCCGAGACAGAAGGATACACTATGGATCATGGCCCGCAACAACGACACTCCATTAATTCTTGAAATAAATAAACGATGAGACTAAAAAATAATTGGATACTATGGATCGCAGCACTGCTTGTGGCAGCTTGCCAAAATGAGTCAACCCAAGAAAACTTGGGCCCGACGCGATTTAGCCTTGTGGCCTCTGAGCAGTCCAATATCACCTTTAGCAATAAAGTTGAAAATCAAAAAGACTTCAACATTTTTAAATACCGCAATTTCTATAATGGCGGGGGTGTCGCAATAGGAGACATCAATAACGACGGACTAGCAGATATTTATTTCACGGCAAATATGGGGGCTAACAAGCTTTATCTAAACAAAGGCAACTGGGTTTTTGAAGATATTTCTGAGGCGGCCGGAGTTCAAGGAAATAAACCCTGGTCTACTGGAGTGGTCATGGTCGACATTAACCAAGATGGGCTTTTGGATATTTATGTCAGCAACGCGGGAAATATGGAGGGTGAAAATCACAACAATGATTTGTACATCAACAATGGAGATTTAACCTTTAGCGAGCAAGCCAAGGCCTACAACCTAGCCGAAACTGGGTTTTCTACCCATGCGAGTTTTTTCGATTACGACAAAGATGGTGATCTCGATGCCTATATCTTGAACAACAGCAACATTCCTGTAAGCAGTCTGGGCTTTGCCCATCAGCGCGATGTCCGCGCTCAGGATTGGAATGTGCCAAAAATGTTTCGCGGGGTTGGTGATATGCTGCTGCGCAATGATAATGGGGTCTTTACCGACGTGAGTGAACAGGCAGGAATTTATGGGAGTTTGATTGGTTTTGGCCTCGGGGTAATGGTCAGTGATGTGAATCATGACAACTACCCGGACATCTATGTGTCTAATGATTTCTACGAGCGCGACTATCTATACATCAACAATCAAGACGGCACCTTTACTGAAGACATAAAAAACTGGACGACACATCTTTGTCTCTCTGCAATGGGCGTTGATATGGCCGACATCAACAATGATGGGCTTAACGACATATTTATTACCGATATGCTTCCCGATGGGGACCAAAGGGTAAAATCGGTCATGGAATTTGAGGGTTATAATGTTTTTAAGCTCAAACAGAGTAAAGACTTTTTTCAACAATACATTCAAAACACCCTTCAACTCAATAACGGAAATGGCAGCTTTTCAGAGATCGCTTATTTCAGTGGCGTTTCAGCTACGGACTGGAGCTGGTCGGGACTGATTTTTGATATGGATAACGATGGGTATCGCGATATTTATGTCACCAATGGAATCAATCACGACTTAACCGATCTTGATTTTGTGGATTTCTTTGCCAATGAAATCATTCAAGATATGGCCCTAACCGGCAAGAAAGAGGCCATCGATTCAATCATCAATAAAATGCCTGTATACCCTTTACCGAACTATGCATTTCACAACCAAAGGGACCTCACCTTTGACAATACGGCGCAAGAATGGGGTCTCGGGGTGCCTAGTCTTTCCAATGGTGCTGCTTATGGAGATTTAGACAATGATGGAGATTTGGACTTAGTGGTTAATAATGTAAATATGCAGGCTTTTGTCTATCAAAATCACAGTAATGAGCTCGATCAAAACAACTATATCAAGCTGCAGCTAGAGGGTCCTGTCCAAAACAAATTTGCCGTGGGCAGCTCAATAAAACTTTATTTGGGTGAGGAACAAATTGTGCAAGAATTACAACCCTCTCGAGGATTTCAGTCCTCAATGGATTACGTAATGACCATAGGATTGGGCGCCAAGACTCAAATCGACTCCCTTGAAGTCCTCTGGCCAAATGATGCCAAAACGATTTTGCGCGAGCTTGCTGTGAACCAAAAACTCAACTTAAAACAAGAAGAGGCGAACGCTGGTCAATTTCAAATGGCTAAAATGCAGCAACAAGGTAAAACTCTGCTCAGCGGGGTGGAGAATCCTTCATTGATTGCCCATGATGAAAACCCCTATAATGATTTTGATTATGAAGGGCTTTTAGGCAAAATGATTTCTCAAGAAGGTCCTTGCATGGCCGTGGGGGATCTTAATGGCGACGGGCATCAAGATATTTTCTTGGGTGGGGCCAAAGGCCAATCTGGCCAATTATTACTGCACTTTGGTAATGGCAAACTCAAGCCAAAAAGTCAAAATGATCTTCAGCTTGATGCAAATTTTGAGGACACCGCAGCCGCCTTTGCAGACGTGGATGGAGATGGTGATCTAGACTTATTAATCGGATCTGGGGGCAATCAAGTGGATGAAGCTGCCCGCGAATCACTCAGGCTCTATCAAAATGATGGTAGAGGAAACTTCAGTAAAATCTCCATTCTATCATTGAGCAATATCAACAACATAAGCGCCATTGCACCATTTGACGTGGATGCTGATGGCGACCTTGATCTTGTGGTGACCTCTCGCAGTATTGTCGGAGTTTATGGCATGCGTCCAAAGCAATTTTTCTTAGAAAATTTAGGTGGCGGCAATTTTACAGACCAGACTCAGGACAAGGCAAAAGCATTGCAGGAATCAGGAATGGTCACAGCGGCCCAATGGATAGAACTAGACCAAGGCTCTGCCCTGGTCACAGTTTCAGATTGGGGCGCACCCCATCTTTACAGCTATACAAATGACCAATTTGTAGCCATACCAAGTGATTTAGACCAGCGCTCAGGCTGGTGGAATACACTCACTGCCGCCGATATTGATGGAGATGGGGATACGGATCTAATATTAGGGAATCAAGGCGGTAATATTCATTACAAACCCTATCCAGAGGCCCCGATGCGACTATGGGTTAATGATTTTGATAATAATGGCACCTATGAGCAAATCATTTCTCAAAACCTCGACGGCCGAGATATGCCTATACATCAGAAAAAAGAGATGACCACCCAACTCGTCTCTTTGAAAAAGCAGAACTTAAAAGCCTCAGAATACGCCAAAAAATCCATTCAAGAATTATTTGCCAAGGCAATTTTAAACACCACCACAGTACTTGAGGCCCGATACGCAAACTCTGTCATTGCATACAACCAAGGCAATGGTGTATTCAGCTTTGAGGATCTACCCGCGCGTGCTCAACTATCTTGCATTTGTGGAATAGCCTGTGTAGACGTGAATAATGACGGGGCCCTCGATATTATTGCTGGAGGAAATGACCATGAATTTAGACCGCAGTTTTCGCGACTTGACTCAGATTTTGGCAATGTCCTGATCAACGATGGGGCCCAAAAATTTAATTGGCAAAATTATGCCGAAAGCGGATTTTTTGTTCGTGACGAAATCAAGCATATCAAACCTTTTAGTGATGCCAAAGGGAACACATACATTTTTGTAGCGGTAAACGACAATAAACCACTCGTTTATAAAATCCCTTGATTTAAGTCTAGTTATGCACACTGTCACAAAAACATTTTGGATGCTTTGGATTCTGCTGATCGTCGCTACAGGCTGCAGCAAAAACGAATCCAAGCTTTTTATTACCCCAGGTGCAGAAAGCAGTGGGCTGAAATTTGAAAATACGCTCCGCCCGACAGATAGTCTCAATATTTTAGATTATCTCTACTATTACAATGGAGGTGGAGTGGCTATGGGGGATGTCAATAACGACGGCCTCCCCGATCTGTATTTTACCGCCAATCAAGGACCCAATGCCCTTTACCTAAATAAAGGAAACATGAGCTTTGAAGACATCACGGTTGCTGCCGGTGTTCTGGGCAAAAGTGACTGGCAAACAGGGTGTATCATTTTTGACGCGAACGGTGATGGGCTACAGGATATTTATATCAGTGCTGTGGTGGGCATTAATGGATTCGAAGGGCATAATGAACTTTACATCAATAACGGCGATTTGACCTTTACCGAATCGGCCCAAAAATACGGATTGGCCTTTGAAGATTTTGGCACCATGTCGGCAATTCTTGACTACGACAGGGATGGGGATCTTGACCTCTATTTATTGAATCATGCGGTCCACACCCAAGAATCTTTCGGACGCGTTGACCTGCGCTACACCCGTAATCTGAAAACAGGTGATCGACTTTTGCGCAACGATGGTGGGTTCTTTACCGAAGTGAGTGAGCAGGCAGGAATATTGGGAGGAATTAATGCCTATGGTTTAGGCGTCAGTGTGGCGGATTTTGACAAAGATGGATGGCCCGAAATTTATGTGGGCAATGATTTTCATGAGGACGATTATTATTATCACAACAATCAAGACGGCACCTTCAGCGAGCAATTGCGCACGTCCTTTAGTCATATTTCACGCTTTTCTATGGGCAATGATGTGGCCGACATCAATAATGATGGGTGGCCAGATCTGATATCTCTCGATATGCTCCCTCAGACAGAGCAGCTTTTAAAAACAAGTGAAGGAGACGACCCTGTTCAGACCCTAAAACTGCGTACTCAGGGCTATGGGTATCATTATCAATTCAGCCGCAATATGCTCTTTATCAATCAACGAGGGCGTAATTTCAGCGAAACGGCACTTTATAGCGGGGTAGCTGCTACCGATTGGAGCTGGAGCGCTTTGTTTGGTGATTACGACCTAGATGGTCATCTAGATTTATTCATCTCTAATGGTATCAGTCGACGACCAAATAACCTAGACTATATTAAATTTATTTCCAATCAAGAAATTCACAAGCAACTCAATGACAGCCGATTAGTCGATCAATCGGCCATAGAAATGATGCCCTCTGGTGCTGCCGTAAATTTCTTTTACAAAGGCCAAGACGGTATAAAGTTCAACGACGTGAGTGCTCTCTGGGGCAGTACAGAGTTGAGTCTTTCCGGGGCCTCTGTGGTTGGGGATCTGGATCGTGATGGGGATTTAGATCTGGTCACAAACAATACAAATGCCCCTGTGGGTTTATACGTGAATCAAAGTGCTAGGCCGGCTCGAGATCTTGAATTTTCAGAGCAATCTGATGCATCGCATATGATAAATGATATGCAAAGCACGCATAATTCCGGGCTGAGTTTATCCTTGTCGTATACAGCACAAAATCCTTACGGTATAGGGACCAAAGCATACTTGCACACAGGTGGTGGATTACAATACAGAGAACTTTATCCAGTGCGGGGTTTTCAATCCTGTTCTGAACCTTTACTGCACTTTGCCCTACCCAAAGATCAAGTGGTTAACGGCCTTACCCTAATTTGGCCAAATGGAGCGCAACAGTGGATTGATACAGGTTTAATTCCAGGTTTTACCACCATAAAATACACCGAAAAACCCAGTGATGAAATAGCGCAAAAAAAGGCAGAAGCGGTGGCAACAAAGAGGGTGGATTCTGAGCCCTGGATGCCATTAAATGGGCCTATGAAAGAACAAAATCTCGGGTTTAGATTTATTCCGGAACCTGGGAAGTTAGGTATTGATTTCACCCATCGCGAAGATGATTTTTCAGATTTTAATGCCCAAAAGCTAGCCCCTTATCGCACCTCTGATCATGGACCCGCCTATTTTGCCTATGACTTTAATCAGGATGGGCAAAAAGATATTTTGATCAGTGGTGGTAAAAATCAAGCCTCTCAAATATTCTTGGCTCAGGAAAATGGGTTTAAAAAGTCTCCTGAGTATGGGGCTGCCATGGACAGTCTTCAGGAATTTGTCGATGCGAGCATTTACACCGTAGATGGCCAACCTCAGCTAGTGTTGGCTGCGGCTGGAAATACGGTTACCCCCTCGGCTTCGGTGTTTAAAAACAAAATTTATCCCTTAAATAAAATCCATGAAACAGGCAGGCTGACCGCAGCTGCTGAGCTTCAAGGGAGTTTAGCCAATACCCATGTGGTGCGCGGCCATGATGAGCTACTCTTTGTGGGTAACTTTTCAGCGCCCCAAGATTTTGGAGCTAGTGTGCCTTCATATATTTTCCGTGGACTAGAAAAAATAGAGACTTTTGATGATTTGGGCATGATTACCGATGCCCTATGGCTGGACTTCAATCAGGACGCACTTATTGATCTTGTGGTCATTGGCCATTGGATGAAACCAAGACTCTTTGTGCAGACCCCCGAGGGTTTCCAAGAAAATATTCAGGCCTTCCCTGACCTAAATGGCCTTTGGCAAAGCCTGGAGCCTCACGACATTGACCAGGACGGTGATCTTGATCTACTGGTGGGTAATTGGGGACTCAACACCAAACTACAAGCCTCAACAAACCATCCAATGAAGCTTTGGTACAATGATTTTGATAAAAATGGTGCCAGTGAAACTATTCTGACCACCTATCATCAAGGCGATGATTACCCCCTACTGGGCCTGGATGATTTAGCCGCTCAAATGGTGGTTTTACGCAAACAATACACCCAATATGGGGATTTTGCGAATCAACCCATCAGCAAAATCAAGGGCATTGATCTATCTGCGTCTAAGGTGTTACATGTAGATGAATTAGCCAGTGGCTATTTTGAAAACCAAAATGGTAAGTACCATTTTGTGCCTTTTGGGGAGGCGCTGCAACAAAGCCCTATCAATACATTTTTAGTGGCTGATTTCAATCAAGATCAAAATAACGAGGTACTGGTCGCAGGAAATTATTTTGGGGTCATTCCCTTTCACGGTCGCTTTGACTCCTTCTCAGGAGCGCTAATCGATCACAAAGGAAATATCCATCCAACATCTGATCTGGGACTCGATCTATGGAATAAATCAGTCCGACATTTTGACCTAATCAAGCATAACAACCAAACCTATTTAATAGTAATTTTTAATGATGAACGCACTGAAATCTACCGTATTGAATCCTAAGAAATTAAGTTTAATCGCTGCCGTTATTATCCTTGTGAGCTGTGCCCCTGACGAACCAATAGTGGTCAGCTCAGTGGACTTCCAAAGCAGTGTCGACAAGGTAACCAGCATCATGGTCCATGATATATTTTCACCCCCTGTGGCCAGTAGAATATACGCCTATCCAAATATAGCGGCCCATGAAATTTTAGCTCAAGGAGATGCAAGCATGAACTCCCTTACCCACGCGATCAAACATCTCAAACCTATTCCTTTGGCAAAAGACAGCACGATTAATCTCGAGCTCGCTGCGCTGATCGCACATATGGATCTCAGTAAGGCACTGGTGTTTTCTGAAGAGCGTATGGCTCAATATCGCGATAGTCTATACGGTATTTGGTCCAAACAAAATAAATCCGAATTCAACATCGCCAAGGAATATGGCTTGGCCGTGGCACAGCACGTCAAACTTTGGATGAATACAGACCAATACAACCAAACCCGCACAATGCCTAAGTTTACGGTAATTACAGAGGACCCCGCCCGCTGGCAGCCGACACCTCCGGCATATATGGACGGTATCGAACCCCATTGGAATAAAATTCGTCCGTTTATCTTGGACTCTGCGAGTCAATTTAAACCCACACCACCGCCTGTATTTTCCCTTGAAACAAACAGCGCGTTTTATGGTGAATTAATGGAGGTCTATGATACGAGTAAGCGTATTGAGGCCGAAGGGGATTCTTCTGAAGAAATCCAAATGGCCCAGTTTTGGGATTGTAATCCATATGTCTCAGTTACGCGAGGGCATCTTATGTTTGCTACCAAAAAAATTACTCCAGGAGCCCATTGGATCGGAATAACCAAAATCGCTTGTAACCAAGCTGGACTGGATTTTAGCCAAACAGTTTCGGCCTACACCTATACTTCCATGGCTATATTTGATGCCTTTATCAGCTGCTGGGATGAAAAATACCGCAGTAACCTGATTAGACCAGAAACACTGATCAATCAATATATCGATGAAAATTGGAAACCGGTTCTGCAAACGCCACCATTTCCGGAATATACTTCAGGACATTCCGTCGTTTCAGGAGCTGCCTCAACAGTTTTAACCAAAATCTTTGGACAGGATTTTGCTTTTGACGATGATACTGAAGTTCCTTTTGGATTGCCCATACGATCATTTGATTCATTTGAAAAAGCGGCACAGGAGGCCGCTATTTCTAGAATGTATGGTGGCATTCATTATCGCGCTGCCATTGAGGTTGGCCTAAAACAAGGGGGCTCTGTAGGTAATACAGTCGTTAACTCTCTTTTTCCAACCCAGAATTAATAAAAATCACATTGATGAATCGCCCTAAAAAACAAAAATTCATTTATCTCTGCCTTTTTTTCTTGGGCCTGGTCTTTATGAGTTATCTTTTTGTTTTTCCCTACCACTACAAGGTAAGTTTCAATACTAAGCAACCCCCTGGTGTGGTTTTCGAGCATTTGCGGGCCTGGCCAGAATTCAGTGCCAAAGACTCCGTGAGTGCCACCAATACTGAGATGATTTTTTATAACCGACTCATCCAAGATATCGAGCACAGTTCAGGGGCAATGTCTATAGATTGGTCAATCGCACGAATCTCGGACAGCACTACGCGTGTCGAAGGTCGGTTCTCGGATAAAGAAGATGCGCTAAATCAAAAATTGCGTTTGCTTGTGGGGCAGAGTTATCTGCCCAATACCAGCATCGCCCTGACTGAATCGCTCGCTCAGGGGTTGATCGATAAAAGTAAAAACTTCAAAGTGCACCGTATTAGTGATACTGTGATAAGTCCCCTGTTTTGTGCCTTTGTTCCTGTGCAGACCAAAGCGCCCTTAAAGGCTCAAGGCATGCTGCGTCAAATCAGTACGGTAATGGATTACATTAAAGGCAACAATATTGCCTTAAAAGGAGACCCGTTCATTACCGTAACAGCTTGGGATCCCAAAACACAGGATTTAAGTTTTGACTTTTGTTTCCCGATTGATTCAACTGCCCTGCGGCCATTAGACCCAGAAGTTCGATTTAAAACGCTCGAACCAAAACGCTACCTCAAGGCTATTTTTAATGGCAATTATCGTATTTCCCAGCAGGGTTGGTATGCCCTTTTGGATCATGCGCAACAAACTGGCATTAGTTTAGGTTCTGAGGTAATTGAGGTTTATCGCAACGATCCCCATGAAGGGGGAGACAGCATGCAGTGGGTTGCTGAACTCTTGATGCCCATATTGGATTAATCTCAATAAAGCTTGCCGAAAACGTTTTCGGCAAACTTTGGTTCACATCCTGCACAGAAAGCCAAAAATTCTGATATTTTTTGTGCATCTTGAATAGGTCATAGACGTTTTTGAATCTGGAAGACTCACACTTTTTCGAATTCAGAACAGATGACTCAATGACCAAACGACCAAAAACAACATCATGACCAAAAAACCTAAACTCTCGTTCTGGGATATCTGGAACATGAATGTCGGCTTCCTAGGCATTCAATTCAGCTTCGGACTCCAACAAACAGCAATCAATCCTATTTTTTCTTTCCTAGGGGCACTCCCGGAAGAATTACCCATTTTAAATTTAGCAGGACCAGTGACTGGCCTCTTAGTGCAGCCCATAATTGGTGCACTTTCAGACAAAACCTGGTCGCCCAAATGGGGCCGAAGAAAGCCCTATTTCCTGATCGGTGCTTTGATTGGAAGCCTTTGTCTTTTTGCCTTCCCTTACAGTCCGAGCCTTTGGTTTGCCGTGGGATTGCTTTGGATTCTCGATGTGGGGAACAATATGGCCATGGAGCCCTACCGCGCATTTGTGGGCGATAAGTTGCCTGAGAAACAACTAACCATGGGCTATCAAATGCAGAGCCTATTTGTCGGCGCGGGTATTGTATTGGCAAATGCCTCAATCTTTATTTTTCAAGATTGGTTTGCCGATCCTTCGGGAGGCACAAATGATGGTATCCCGACTTGGCTTTATTACTCTTTCTTCCTCGGGGCGATTCTCTCTGTTGTTACCATTTTGTGGTCCGTATTGAAAACCCCAGAAATCCCGCCCTCAGAAGAGGAACTTAATGCCATTGAGGCCGAACGCCGCGAACCTTTTTTGACACGCCTTCAAACTCCTTTTAATGAAATAGTTTCGGCGGTAAAACTCATGCCAAAATTTATGTGGCAACTCTCTGGCGTTTACCTCTTTCAATGGTATGCTCTTTTTGTCTATTGGCAATATATAGCCCCTCTTTTTCATGAATCTATGGGATTTGACCCAGGACAAGCCTTAGGTCAGGCTGCTAAAATGAGTACAACCTATAACATTACAACCATAATCGTCGCACTTTTGCTGGTACCAATTACCATGCGCTTTGGAGGCAAGAAAACTTATGCAGGCAGTTTATTCGGCACTGGCGCTGCACTTTTAGCCATTCCTTTTATAACTGACCCGATAACTGTTTTATTTCCCATGATTTTATTCGGAATTGGCTGGGCTGCCATGATGGGCATCCCATACAGTATGGTATCTAAAATTGTCCCACAAGATCGTCGTGGGGTATATATGGGTATTTTGAATATGATGATTGTAATCCCAATGGGTATCGAAACGCTCACCTTCGGACCAATCATGAAACATCTTTTGGGAGGAAGTGCCACAAATGCCATACTTTTTGGGGGTGTTTTCTTTGTAATTGCGGCCGTTTTGGCCATGAGACTTAAGCCCAAAGCATCCATTAAATCATAACTGATTCGATGAATTCACAGCCCGACATGAAGCACGGCAACACGCCTGAGACAGATATAATTTGTATCGGAGAGACTTTAATTGATTTTATAGGAGCCCAGGTTGAAGCGCCAATAAATGAAACCAAAGATTATCACAGATATCTAGGAGGCTCCCCAACCAATGTAGCCATGAATATAGCAAGACTAGGGATGAATGTGGTCATGATTTCTAGTATTGGGGACGATGGTTTTGGCGATTATATGCTGAGCCGCTTGGAAGAGGCAGGCATAGACACGCGCCATGTTTATCGCGCTGAGAAAATCCCGAGTACTGTAATTTTCATAAATAACACAGCAGGGACTCCCGAATTTATTGCTTATCGCGGAGCCGATAAAGAAATTTATCCTGCCCAAATTCCAGAGTCTTTACTGAGCTCAAGTAAAGTATATCACACCACTTGTTTTGCCTTAAGTATGGAGCCCGCTCGGGAAACAATTCTCTCTACGGCCGAGCGTGCAGCCGAGCAAGGGGTACAACTCAGTATTGACATCAATTACAGTGAAAAAATTTGGCCGAATCGTGAACAAGCTATGGAGGCCATCGCCCGTTACTGCAAACACGGTCCGCTGGTGAAAATAAGTCAAGACGATGTCGATCGACTGTTAGGCCCAGGCCTCAGCCATAAAGAAGTTTTCGATTATTTACACGGACTGGGGGCCAAAATAATCTGTTTTACCCTGGGTAAAGACGGAGCCAAACTGAGCGCAAGCGGTTCTGATGTCATGCAGCTCTCCGCATTAAAAGTCGAAAAAATCATGGATGCCACTGGCGCAGGTGATGCTTTTTGGAGTGGATTTCTTTACGGACACATCAAAGGTCAAAGCCCTGAAAAATGTCTTTCTTCGGCACTTCAAATGGCGGCCATAAAACTTCAAAATGTGGGGCGTATACCGGATTATGCCGACGTTATCTCAGACATATTAAATGATTAACTTTATAAACTAACCGTAAACTACAACCCATGACCATAATTTCATTCATAGCATTTACCGCACTAGTTGCCATCATTGCCTATTTGGCCTCGAGAAAAACAGATGAAAAAAGTGCCGATGGGTATTTTCTAGGGGGCCGCAGTCTTACTGCTGGAGTGATCGCAGGATCATTGTTGTTGACCAATCTCTCCACAGAACAAATAGTGGGGCTTAATGGATCAGCTTACGAAAGCGGTCTTTCGGTTATGGCTTGGGAAAGCCTTGCTGCAATTGCGATGGTGGTCACGGCTCTATTTTTATTGCCCCGTTATCTCAAAGGAGGACTGACCACAGTACCACAATTTTTGGCCAATCGCTTTGACACCACCACCAAAACAATCACCTCAGCGTTATTTTTAACGGGTTATGTGGTAGTCTTGTTGCCTGTAATACTCTATTCCGGTTCAGTCGCCATAAGCGGTATGTTTGACATTCCAAAGGCTTTTGGTGTCTCGGACACTCAGGCCATCTACCTCTGTGTTTGGGGGATTGGGCTGGTCGGTTCGGTTTATGCCGTTTTTGGCGGATTAAAAGCAGTGGCAGTTTCCGACACCATTAACGCCATTGGCCTATTGGTCGGTGGGCTTTTGATCCCTGTTCTTGGGCTTATGGCCATCGGAGAGGGCAGTATTTTAGATGGCTTATCGGTTTTAGCCACTGAACATCCCGATAAATTAAAGTCTATGGGGCAGCGTACTGACCCTGTTCCCTTTTATACCATTTTCACGGGAATGATGCTCGTACAGCTCTTTTACTGGGGTACAAACCAACAAATTATTCAACGCGCGCTTGGTGCAAAAAACCTATTAGAAGGCCAAAAAGGACTGCTTTTAGGCTCGTTTATAAAAATTCTCGGACCTATCATCGTAGTCCTCCCAGGAATTATCGCCTATCATATGTTTCCAAATCTCAGCTCAGTCGATCAGGCTTACCCCCAACTCGTTGCAGCAGTCCTTCCCCCTGCCTTGCTCGGATTTTTTGCAGCGGTCATCTTTGGGGCAATTTTGAGTTCATTTAATAGTGTTTTAAATAGTTCGGTGACCTTATTTGGGGTAGATATTTATAAACAGCACATCAACCCCCAGGCCGACGAAGCCACGGTCGTGAGTAAAGGAAAGATCTTTGGTATCGCCTTGGCTATTGGTGCCATGATTATTGCTCCATTTATCGCTAACGCAGGCAGCCTTTTTGACTATTTACAGGAGATCAACGGTATTTATTCGATTCCTATTTTAACCATTATTGTAGTAGGATTTCTGACCAAAAGAGTCCCTGCCATTGCGGCGAAAATAGGGTTGCTTTCCGGGTCATTACTCTACATATTGAGTCAGTTCTTTTTAAAACCACACTTTGTGGGTGAGGCTCTAGCTGCGGCAAAAGCCCAAGGCATCACAGACCCTGCCGCGCTCTCAGTTATAGAGTCTCAAGGCTATTTCGGACTGCACTACCTCGATGTTATGGCCATACTTTTTGTGCTCAACGTACTGATTATGCTCCTGATTGGTAAGCTTTACCCACGTGAGGTAGCTTATGTGCAAGAGTACACCAAGCAGGTAGACATTAAGCCCTGGGCTTATACCAAACCCATCGGAGCTTTAATTGTTTTGCTTGTAGCGGCTATATACATTTACTTCAGCTGAGTCAATACTCCCTAAATAGATTGCGTTAATTGGGCGTTAAAACAAAGGTAAATTACAAGCCATCTTGTGGATGAAATTGTATCTTTAAATTCTTGAATCGGTAACGATTTAAATTCTAAAGTTTACAACTATGTCCTATTATGACCCAAAAGACCTGCGCAAATTTGGGCGCATCACTGATTGGAGTGAGTCCCTTGGAGAAAAATTCTTTGATTATTACAACAGCGTTTTTCAAGACGGGGCGCTAACTCCGCGCGAAAAATCTCTAATTGCCTTGGCGGTGGCCCATACAGAAATGTGCCCCTATTGTATCGACGCCTACACCAAAGATGGCCTTGAACGTGGGATCACAAAGCAGGAAATGATGGAGGCTGTGCACGTGGGCGCTGCGATAAAAAGTGGGGCTAGTTTGGTCCACGGGGTGATGATGATGAACAAGGTCAATAAATTGGATTCATAGTTTGCAATGAGTCAAATTAAATCCTTACAATCTCTGCACAAGCGACAAAGCCCTCTTGCCGAAACTGAGCGCCAACTACAAATTTTAGAACAGGGGATTTTTGCCGATGGTCAGGCGCCGAAATTTGGCGAAAAAATTCATCAGACACTCGGCGGTCCATTAAAAACAACCCAGCTAGATATCATTCAAATCAATTTGGGTTATATGTGCAATCAGGTTTGCGCACACTGTCATGTAGATGCTGGTCCCGACCGTAAAGAAATCATGACAAAAGAAACTATGGAACATTGTCTCAAGGTCATGGAATCCAGTGGGGTAAAAACTTTAGACCTTACTGGAGGGGCCCCGGAAATGAATCCAAATTTCCGTTGGTTTGTCTCCGAGGCCAAGGCCCGAGGTGTTCAAGAAATTATCGTGCGCAGTAATCTCACCATAATTGTCGCCAATAAAAAATATCACGATTTACCTGAATTTTTTGCCAAGCATAAGGTGCATGTGGTCAGCAGTATGCCTCATTGGACCAAAGAAAAAACAGACAGACAACGTGGCTCGGGTGTTTTTGAAGATTCCATAAAAGCATTAAAGATGCTGAACATTGTGGGCTATGGCATGCCAGATAGTGCCCTTGTTTTAGATTTAGTGTACAATCCCAGCGGTGCCTTCTTGCCCGGAAATCAAGAGGCCCTTTGTCAAGATTTCAAACAACGGCTCGATCAAAGCTTTGCCATCAAGTTCAATGGACTTTTTGCATTGACTAATTTGCCGATTTCCAGGTTTCTTGACTACTTGATTGCCTCGGATAATTACGAAAATTATATGTGGACTCTGGTGGACTCCTTTAATCCTTCGGCAGCTCGTGCAGTGATGTGTCTCAATACTTTATCGGTCTCTTGGGATGGTTTTCTCTATGATTGCGACTTCAACCAAATGTTACAATTACCCATTAACGATAAAAGACAACATATCGCTGAATATGAAAATGACCTGATGCAAGGCCGATTGATTAAAATTTCACAACACTGCTATGGATGCACCGCAGGGGCCGGAAGCAGTTGTCAAGGAGCAGTAACATGAGACCTATTTTATCCATATTTGTAATCCTTTTTTTTACCGCATTATCATGGGCCCAAAGCCCCATTGATCAAGCGCTAAAGCGTTATAATTCTGGCGACATTCCCTATATTGACACCAAGACAGCCGCTCAATGGCAACAAAAAGACAGCGTGGTATTTTTAGACACACGTAGTGCCAAAGAGTTCACCATTTCTCATCTTCCCGAGGCACAATTTATAGGCTATAAGGAATTTAATCAAAGTAAACTCAAGACCTTAAATCTTGATAAAGCAACCCCCATTATCGTCTATTGCTCTATTGGTGTGCGCTCAGAGCAAATAGGCGTTAAACTAAAAAAACTGGGATACCATAATGTTTACAATCTCTATGGCGGTATTTTTCTTTGGTATAATCAAGGACGAACCATAATCGATAATGATCAGCGCCCTACACGAGAGATTCACGGATATGATCAGCACTGGGCTCAATATATTGAAGGAGGCAGCCCTCGGTTTTAACCTTTAAAAGACCTGCAACCTAACCCAGTGAATAGTAAAATGTTGGTGAATAAACCCTCTAAAGCGCGTGGCATGAAGTAAGCCCTTTGCATTGAATCTTATGAATCCATCCAGTACAAATCACCTGATCATCTTTTGTAAAAACCCCGTATTAGGGCAATGCAAAACGCGTTTGGCAGCGACAATTGGGGCAGAAAAAGCACTTGCAGTTTATCAATTCCTTCTGGAACATACCGCAAAGGTTACCACTCAAGTAACGGCAAAGCGTATTGTTTTTTACAGTCACCAAATCTTACAAAATGATCACTTTGACCCAGCTCATTTTCACAAAGATCATCAACGTGGGGCTGATTTAGGTGAACGTATGGCCAATGCACTAAAAACATCATTTGCACAAGGGGCTAAAAAAGCAATCATCATCGGCAGTGATTTATACGATATAAATCCTGAATTAATTGATCAGGCTTTCACGGCCTTAGACCACTATAAAACAGTCATCGGTCCGGCTAAGGATGGCGGTTATTACCTCATCGGCATGACTCAGATGAATTCAGAGCTATTCAAAAATAAAAACTGGAGCAGTTCCTCGGTTTTCAACGACACATTAATTAATTTAAAGCCAAAATTACCTTTTCTTCTAACAGAGAAAAACGATATCGATGAATTAGAAGATTTACACCCAGAAGCAATATTTAAACCCCTGATTTCATGAAACCAAAACTCATACAGCAAGTTGAAGACGCCCGATCCTTCCTTTTTGACCGCGGATTCATCCAACCAGAAATTGGCATTGTCCTGGGCACAGGCCTGGGCGAACTTGTCGATGATGTACAGATAGAAAAGGAAGCGCATTACACGACTATTCCTCATTTTCCGACTGCGACCGTAGAATTTCATCAAGGAAAACTCATATATGGAGATTTAGGGGGGAAGAAAGTAGTGGTCATGCAGGGCAGATTTCATCTTTATGAAGGGTACAGTCCAGAGGAAGTTACTTTTCCGATAAGGGTGATGCATGCCTTGGGGATCAAGCGTTTGCTGGTAAGCAATGCCTCAGGCGCCTTAAACTTAGATTATAAAAAGGGTGAGATGATGCTCATCACTGACCATATTAATTTGCAAGGCAGTTCCCCTCTGGCTTTTAAAGGAGTCGATCAAATGGGACAGCGCTTTGTGGACCTCAATACACCTTATGACCCAGGAATGTGTACCGAGCTCTTGACAATCGCCAATGAGCGCGGCATTGGATTGCATCAAGGAGTGTACATTGGTGTGCGTGGGCCTGAACTAGAAACCAAAGCTGAGTACAGGTTTTTAAGACTTATAGGAGGCGATGCTGTGGGTATGAGTACGGTTCCCGAAATCATAGTAGCCAACCACCTGAGTTTACCCGTCGCGGCTGTTTCTGTGCTAACGGACGAATGTGATCCAGACAACCTAGCACCAGTGGACATCAGTGATATCATTGCCAGTGCTAAAAAGGCAGAACCCAAAATGGTTGAGTTATTTAATATTTTAATTGAGCGTTTATCCTTATGAGTTATTTAGAAACTACTAAAGACGTCTATAAAAAAGCAGCAGAAACCCCGGATATAGGATTGTGCTGTACTACTAATCCGATTTGGGAATTGCCCGGACTGCGTATCCCAAAAATCATGCAAGAGATGAACTATGGATGCGGATCAACAGTGCACCCCAGAGATTTAAGCCGCAACCCAAAGATTCTGTATGTAGGCGTAGGTGGTGGTATGGAGTTGCTTCAATTTGCCTACTTTTCGAGAGAAAAAGGAAATATCATCGGGGTGGACGTGGTCGAAGAAATGCTGGAAGCCTCCCGCAAAAACTTTAAAGAAGCTGAAGAACAAAATCCATGGTTTTCCTCGGATTTTGTATCACTGCGTCATGGAGATGCCATGAATCTTCCTGTAGAGAATGAGACTATCGATGTTGCTGCACAAAACTGCTTGTTCAACATTTTTAAAGATCAAGATCTAAAAGAGGCCATTGCGGAGATGTATCGTGTCCTGAAACCCCATGGTCGCTTGGTGATGAGTGACCCGACATGTGAACAAGAAATGAACCAAACATTGAGAGAGGATGAACGTCTAAGAGCGCTTTGCCTGAGCGGGAGTTTGCCCATAAATCAATACGTCAAAGCCTTGACCGACGCTGGATTTGGGACCATCGAGATTCGCGCCAGAAAACCGTACCGCATTCTGGACCCTGCTCATTATCCAACCCAGGAGCTCATTTATATTGAGTCCATTGAAGTCGCTGCTATTAAGGACCCCATGCCGGAAGATGGCCCCTGTGTCTTTACGGGTAAAGCCGCCATTTACTATGGAGACCAGCCATATTTTGACGACAAAAAAGGACATGTCCTGATGCCCAATCAACCACTGGCTGTATGTGACAAGACCGCTGCTGCATTAGCAGCCTTAAACCGATCAGATATTTTTATTAGCCTATCGACCTTCCACTATGACGGAGGTGGATGTTGCTGAGTTTAAACCATGAAGTTACTCTGGACCATTTTTCTGATTTGCTGTGGACTCAATGCCCAAACTTCTGAGGTCAATCATCAGTCTTGGAACGCTTTGTTACAGCAATATGTCAGCCCACAGGGCCGTGTCGATTATCAAGGATTTCAAAAGGATAGATCAAAACTTGAAGCCTATATTGAATCGCTGGCTCAATCCACTGAGAAGATTAATACCCAAACCAAAGCCCAACAACTCGCGTTTTGGATCAATGCCTACAATGCCTGTACAGTGAAATTAATTTGCGACAACCTCCCGCTAGAGAGCATCAAGGACATAAGCCGTCCGTGGAAGCAGACCGTGCTTACGCATAAAAATAATCGTTGGACCCTAGATGAAATCGAACACGAGATATTGAGAAAGTTCGGCGAACCACGCATCCATTTTGCCATCAATTGTGCCTCAAAATCTTGTCCCATACTGGCCAATGAGGCCTACCAGGGGCATAAACTTGAGGAACAACTCAATCGATCGGCGGCTACATTTTTGAATGACCGCTCAAAAAATAATTACTCTACAAAGCGTCTTTATCTCTCGCGAATTTTTATGTGGTTCAAAGGAGATTTTGGCAATTCTGAAGCCCTCGTTAATTTGATCAATCAATACACAAGTCAAAATTTTTCATCAAAAATTGCCATCAGTTATTTATCCTATGATTGGTCTTTAAACAACTAAACACTATGATCCAGAGCAAGACACCACAACTTTCGGTGATCATTCCTACGCTCAATGAGGATCAGAACATCATTGTTACCCTTGAGGCACTGATCAATCGCGCCTTTGATCCCGAACAAATAGAACTGATTGTTGTAGATGGGGGCAGTGGTGACCAAACCCAAACTTTGATACGCCATTGGCAAGAAAATCATCCTCAGCACAGGCTTTATTTGCTGGAGGGCCCGGCAGGCAGAGCCCGTCAAATGAATTTGGGGGCATCAAGCGCCCGCGGCGAGATTCTTTATTTTATTCATGCGGACACCCTGGCGCCCCAAAACTACGATCAGCTCATAATCGAAAATACAGAACCTAAACATGAGGCTGGCTGCTTTCGCATGGCTTTTGACTCAAAGCATTGGTGGATGAAACTCGCTGGCTGGGGTACACGCTTTAAATGGCAATTCTGCCGTGGTGGGGATCAAAGCCTTTTTGTCCGTAAAGCTCTGTTCGAGGGTATCGGTGGCTATGCCCCAGAATATATCATCTGCGAGGACCTTCATTTGATTGATCGGCTTTATGCCCGGACTCATTTTAGGGTCCTGCCCCAAAAGGTAATCAGTTCAGCGCGTAAATATAACGAACGAGGGCTCTGGCAATTGCAATGGCACTTTTGGGTCATTCAATACAAATACCGTCAAGACCATTCACCACAGGAGCTTTGGGCCTATTACCAAAGAAATGTATGGCAAAACACCCCTAAAAAATCAGTAACTTAGCCTTTTATCTTGCCCTTATGAAGACTCCCAGTATTTTTAAATGGACCCTTAAATATGGACTCATGTCTGCATTAGCAGGCATTTTATGCTGCGTTGCCCCGGCTGTGCTATTTATGCTTGGGCTTATGGGCGGTGTGGTGGCCATTTCATTTGCCGACTTTTTTTATCAAGAAGATGGTTCTCTAGGCACAGGGGCTATATTGCTTCGCGTAATGGCAGTTTTAATTGGAGCTTATGGTATCTACAAGTATAAAACAACCCAAGATCAGTGCTCGATTGATCCCAGACGCAAACAACTTAATTTGCTTTTAGTTGGGGCCTTGATCATCATCCTAGGGATACTCTTGTTTATAGGACTTGAGGAGTTTTCCTCTTGGTATTTTGACGCCTATATTGTACCCCAACAGCAACTCGAATTAGAGGCCAAATAAGAATTATTTTGGGCCCAAAAATCACGGTAATTATTCCTGCTATTAATGAGGCTGAAGCCATTGGGCTTGTTTTGGATGATATCCCAAAAACAGTGGCAGAGGTAATTGTAGTGGATAATGGTTCGATAGACAACACGATGGAAGTGGCTCAAAAACACGGCGCTTTGGTCTTAGAGGAGTCCCGCCGTGGCTATGGCTTCGCTTGCATGCACGCTTTGGAATACCTCCAAGAAAGAAGAGCCAAACAGCCCGAACAAACTCCAGATATAATTGTGTTTCTCGATGGAGATTACAGTGATTATCCCGAGTATCTCGAGACAC
Source organism: Candidatus Rokuibacteriota bacterium (assembly GCA_900299425.1). Taxonomy (GTDB): domain Bacteria; phylum Bacteroidota; class Bacteroidia; order Flavobacteriales; family Flavobacteriaceae; genus BACL21. The sequence continues at coordinate 80,639 of OMJU01000060.1, read as the reverse complement.
TAATAGACCCAATCCAAAATCTAAATATGGACTTGGTCATTGGTGCACGCGCTCCTGAGCTGATGGAGCCAGGGGCCATGACCCTGCCCCAGCGCTTTGGTAACGGCCTAGCAACCTGGCTTATGCGTCACTTATTCGCAGCACGCTATACCGATTTAGGACCATTTAGGGCCATCCGCTACGATCAACTCATGGCCATGAAGATGTCAGATATGACTTATGGATGGACCGTTGAAATGCAGCTAAAGGCCCTTAGGATGAAACTCAATTACACAGAAATAAAGGTTCCGTACAGAAATCGCATCGGTGTGTCCAAAGTCTCCGGGACTATAAAAGGTGTTATCTTTGCCGGAGTGAAAATTATTGGCTGGATTGCCAAACACGCCATTTTCAAATGATCTGGGAAGTCGTCATCGTCCTAATTTATGCTATTTGCCTTTTGACAGTATTGCTTTTTGCCATAACGCAAGTTTTCCTGTTTCTTAAATTCCGGGAAGCGCGTAGTCAAGTGATCAAAAATGAGCTTTCGGCCTTCAGCCTCAATGACCATTTACCTCGGGTAACCATTCAACTGCCTCTCTATAACGAGCAAAATGTTGTTCAGGCGCTGCTCGAGCATGTCGCGGCCATAGAATATCCTCGAGATCGATTGGATATTCAGGTTTTGGATGATTCTACGGATGACACTTCTGCCCTTGTACAGACCTTGGTTGCTGAGTTTTCTGCTCGGGGTATTGAGATGATTCATCTAAAAAGAAACAACAGAGATGGCTTTAAGGCCGGGGCATTAAAAGCTGGCTTAACCCAAGCCAAGGGCGAATTCATCGCCATTTTCGACGCAGATTTCCTGCCGCAAAGGGATTGGCTGTTGCGCAGTATGCCCTATTTTAATGATGCAAAAATAGGTGTGGTCCAAACGCGTTGGGGCCATATTAACCGCAAAACTTCGATTTTGACGCGGGTACAAGCCTTTGCCTTGGATTTACATTTCAGTCTTGAACAAATGGGCCGACAAGCCAGTGGTGTTTTTATGAATTTCAATGGAACTGCAGGTATTTGGCGCAAATCCTGTATCGAAGATGCCGGCAATTGGTCCGGAACCACCTTAACTGAAGATTTAGATCTGAGCTATCGTGCCCAGCTCAAGGGTTGGGAGATTGTCTATCGTCCCGACATCATAACTCCGGCCGAACTTCCTCAAACCGTGCAAGCAGCAAGGGGACAACAATTCAGATGGAATAAAGGAGGGGCCCAAAATTTCAAACTGCTTTGGCGCCCACTTTGGCGAAATAAAGAAATAAGCTTTAAAGAAAAACTCTTTGGGACGGCCCACTTATTCAGCAGCTCATTGTTTTTTCTGGTACTGCTGCTTATCGTATTGAGTGTGCCGCTGCTCTGGATTAAAAATAGCCATCCTGGATGGACTTGGATTTTTTATTTATTTCAAATTTTCGGGCTCACCACATTGCTCCTAATGTGGGCTTACACCGGGTCGTACAAACTCATTAACACAGCACAGAACGTCTCCTGGCCTGCTGCATTAGTTGATTTTATCATCTTTTTCACACTGGCCATAGGGCTTTGTGCAAACAATGCAATTGCGGTCCTACAAGGCCATCTAGGTGTGGTCACGCCATTTGTACGGACCCCAAAATTCAATGCTGGAGCCGATAAACGAAATCGGGGGACTAAGCCATGGGCTAATTATTCCTCGGGGGGGCAGTTCTTCCCTGCTGCTTTGGAATTTTCGTTAATGATTTATGGTATTTTCGGGATTTTATTAGCCAGCCAAATGGGCCCTAACGGAGACTTTGGTTTGGCGCCCTTTCATTTGCTTTGCGTGCTTGGTTTCGGTTATCTGTTTATAAAAAGTATTTTTACCGGGTCAAAGATATGACAGCAGCATGATCAAAATCAGTCCACTTATAACGCTTTTGTTGATGGTAATTTCCCCAATGGTTTCAGGACAATCTTTGGGACTAGTTACCGAACAATCTTCGAAAGCCACAGATGCTGAAGCCGAGCCTGAATTGACAATAGAATCGAGCGATTGGACACCGGATTACTTGGATCAATTTGAACTCCGCCAGGACAATGATTTTCTACATTTTACGGATCGGTATTACTCCACGGGCAGTTTTCTCGGACTCCACAGATGGTTACCCTTAACACCCAGTCAGCTTGAACAAAAGCAGACACGTCAATACAGTCTGATTCTGTATCAAGAAATCTTTACCCCAACTGACCTGTTGACTGATAAAATAAAGTTTATGGATCGACCCTACGCAGGGTTTATTGGGTTGAATAATGGGCTAACCGTAACGCGGGCCAATCACCTGAATCGCTACAATTTTGTATTTGGTATTGCCGGCCCATATTCGGGTTCAGAAACCGTACAAAGCGCTTTCCACAATTCGGCCACCGTAGATTCTAAAATTGCCACTTGGCTTTCTCAAATAGACAATAGTTTTCATTTCAATACCTACTATGAGTATGTGCGTGAATGGGAGTGGCAGCCAAAACCCTTTGCCGTATACTTTGCCCTTAATCCCAAGGCCTCACTGGGCACCAAAGATGCCTATGTCGCGCAAGATGCGGTGTTTTATTTTGGACGGCGCTCCACCCTACAAAAGACTATGGCTTATGGTCAAATGCTAGGCCGAGAAACCGAACTTTTTTTTTCGACGCGATTTGGATATCGCTATGTCTTGCACGATGCGATGCTACAAGGCAATTGGCTTGGGGACAATTCATCATTTACCGTAACCCCGTACAGAATGATGTACTTTTTTAACGTCGGCTTTTTTTGGCGCTATAAACGCAATGATGTCTATCTGAAATATCACTACGAATCGGCCCGTAATCGCACAGCGGAGCCCCACTTGTACGTCTCGCTATCCTATAGCAGAAGATATTAATTGCAGTAAATGACCTCTATTAAAAATCGATGCGTACCTCTAAGGTCTCTTCTCCACGCTTAACAGTAGCATCAGTAGAATCTCCTTGCTTGAATACCGATAAAGCGCGCATATAGCTCATCATATCAGTGACAGTACTGTCGCCCAAACGGATCACAACATCGCCTTTTTGTAGACCGGCTTTTTGAGCAGGTTTGTCTTCACTGACGCCATCGATACGCATTCCTGTACCCGTGTATAAATAATCTGGCACTACTCCTAGACCTACCTTAAACCGAGGGGTTTCTTCACTCTCATTTTTGGTTTTTCGAAAACTCAGCTTAGCATCGTCGTCTAAATCTGATACGAGTGCATAAATATATTTTCCGATAGTTTCAAGACCTTCGTAATTGATTTTATCAGCATCGTCTGAAGGCTTGTGGTAATCTTCATGTTGTCCAGTAAAAAAGTGTAACACTGGCAAGTCCATTAAATAGAAAGAGGTGTGGTCTGATGGGCCAACACCGCTTTCGTGCTCGGCTATATTCAATCCAAAATCATTGTTAGCAAAAAGCAGTTGCTTAAATTTTGGCGAAGTCCCTACGCCATGTACCGCCAAGGTATTCTCCTGATTCAAACGCCCCACCATATCCATGTTGATCATTAAATTGACCGTGGTCAAATCAATCGATGGGTTTTTGACAAAATAGTTGGACCCCAATAAGCCTTTTTCTTCCCCTGAGAAGCCGATGAATAAATAATTGCTTTGATTTTTTGGCTGTTCTTTAAGACGCTGGGCTAAATACAACAATAAAGAGACCCCACTGGCATTATCATCGGCACCGTTGTGGATACTCGGAATACTGTCACGATAAAGCGAGCCCTCACTACCCCATCCTAAATGATCGAAATGCGCACCAATTATCACGGTCTTTTCAGCCCCGTTATCCATGTAGCCAACCACATTAGTCCCTTGTGGGTCACCTTGGTTTGTAGGCGTCTCAACTGTGGTCTGCTCGTGCGGATTCGCGCTTGGTTTAAAGCTGAAATTCTGAAAATAATCCTCAGTTCCTTTAGGAGAAAGGCCGAGTTCAGCAAAGCGCTTAGCCAGATAATCGGCCGCCATTTGCTCTCCTTGGGTACCCGTCTCACGCCCCTGCAAATCATCGGCCGCCAAATAGCCCACATCGACTTTTAGTTGATCGATTGGTGCGACCATTGGCGCATTACAAGAAGATAAAATCAGTAAGGAAAAAAGGACTTTAATTGTACGCATATCTTTATTTTTGCACAAAAATAGTCCAAAAATGAGAAATCTTCACTTTGTATTGCTGCTTTTGATTTTTGCCGCCTGCGGTCAGAAACAACAAAATCAAGACACCTTAGATCAAACCGCAGAAAATACAACAAACGAAAACCCATTGATCTACCCAGAGGAAACCCACTTCAAATCCTTGCGTCAAGTTACCTTTGGCGGGGATAACGCAGAGGCCTATTGGAGTTTTGACGACCAGCAACTCTTGTTTCAATCAAACAATGCTCAATGGGGTGTGGGCTGTGATCAAATGTTTTTGATGAACGTTGATGAGGAATTCTCAGCCACTCAGCCACCGATGATTTCTACTGGAAAAGGACGTACCACTTGTGGTTATTTCTTGCCAGACAACACACATTTTGTTTACGCTTCGACTCATTTGGACAACGAAGCCTGCCCGCAGGTTCCTCTGAGAAAAAATGGCAACTATGTTTGGCCTGTATACGACAGCTTCGACATTTTTGTGGCAGACCTTCAAGGCAATATTACAGCTCAGCTCACCACCGAGCCCGGATATGATGCAGAGGCAACCGTTTCACCCAAGGGCGACAAAATAGTATTTACTTCAACCAGAAGTGGAGACCTAGAATTATACACCATGGATATTGATGGCTCGAATGTCCGACAAATTACGGATGAATTGGGTTATGACGGAGGGGCGTTTTTCTCCCCCGATGGCACGCAAATTATTTTCCGCGCCTCACGTCCAAAAACACCAGAAGCCATTGAGAAATATAAATCCCTTTTGGCTGAGGGTCTTGTTGAACCCACTGAAATGGAATTATTTATTTGCAATGCGGACGGATCTGATCTAAGACAACTAACGCGTCTGGGTAATGCAAACTGGAGTCCGTTTTTTCATCCAAGTAGTGGTAAAATTTTATTCTCGAGTAATTTCGAAGCCGAACGCGGATTTCCTTTCAATCTCTACATGATTGATACCGATGGAAAAAACCTTACCCGAATCACCCACAGTGAAACCTTTGATGCTTTTCCAGTATTCAGTAATGACGGCAAGTATTTAGTGTTTTCTTCTAACAGAAATAATGGAGGAACGCGCGACACAAACTTGTTTATAGCCGAGTGGCAAGATTAAACCTTTAGGGCATGAAGGCCCTGATGGGAAATAAGTCGATTCTATTCGCCGGGAGTTTTCTGCTTCTGTGCCTTGGTTATATAGGGTTTGGGTATTATTTAGACCGCAGTCAGACTAACCTACTTCTTTTGAGTTATACCGGGCTTTGGCTGCTGAGCTGGCCATGGTTGCGCATTGAGCGATCAGAGCGAAGCGGCTTGAATCACAGCCCATTTTCCTGGGGTAAAGTCTTGATTGCAGGGTTAATCCTCAGGGTACTGCTCCTGTTTTCTTGGCCTAACCTTTCCCAGGATGTCTATCGCTTTTTATGGGATGGTGCCCTATTTGCTCAAGGGATCTCTCCATATCACTTCACGCCCGTGTCCTTGATCAATCAGCTAGAGGTATTGAGTCTAAATATACCGGATGCAGCACAACTGTTTAAAAAGATGGGGGCGCTCAGTGCGGGTAATTACAGTAATTATCCTCCTGTGAAACAGCTTATTTTTGCCCTACCGCATTGGCTGGGTATTGAACCCTTATTGCATCGCATATCGGCACTTAGATTATTCATCATTCTGGCAGATACAGGCGTGTTTTTTTTAGGTCGTCAATTACTGAAAAAACAATCGCTGAATCCCAACTACATCAAATGGTATTTTCTAAACCCTTTGATTATTCTCGAGCTAACCGGCAATTGTCATTTTGAAGGTTTTATGGCCTTAAGTATTTTGGCCAGTATTGTTCTTGCCCTGAATCATAGATACTTTCTTTCAGGAATTTTATTGGCCATAGGAGTAGGTGTCAAACTTATTCCACTGATGTTTATTCCCATAATTCTAGCACATTTCGCTAGTCAAACTAAACAAAGTCAAAGCCTTAATTCGATCATTAAGTATGGTTTGGGTCTTGCTCTTGGACTAGCACTGATCTTTCTCCCTTTTCTAAATGCCGAAACATTGGGGCACTACTGGGACACTACGGGGCTATGGTTTACTAAATTTGAGTTTAACGCGAGTGTCTATTATGTTCTTCGCTGGATCGGATTTCAATGGAAAGGCTATAATCTTATCGCCCAAATCGGGCCTGCACTTTCTTTAATTACCACAACAAGCATACTTTATTTGAGTTACCGCGTCTGGCTCAATAAGAGCCATCTATATCAAGCCATGTTTTGGTCGATCTTGATTTATTTAGTTTTCGCCACTACTGTTCATCCGTGGTATTGGACCACCGTGCTTATCCTAAGTATATTGGCACAAAGCCGTATAGGCCTAGTAGGCAGCATGCTGATTTTTCTGAGTTATACTGCTTATGAAAGCTCAATTGTCGCTGAAAAAAGCCTTTGGATCAGCATTGAGTATCTCCTGCTTATTGCTTATGTATTATGGGAACTCAAAAATCCCACGCATGATAAGTCTCAATTTGCAAAAACTTCCTCCTCTTGATCAAAACACTTAAACTCGATCAAAAATCCATTGGGGTCTTTGACGAAAAACGAACGGTGTGCGCCTATGCGGCCTGTTAAAAATTCAGTAGCTGGGGTATGTAAAAATTCTTCTTTTTCCAATCGATCATGAAGCGCGTTCCATTCAGGGCGTTTTAATACAATGCCAAAATGAAAGGAAGGCAATATGGTTTTTTCAAAACTGTAATTGGGATAATCAAATCGAAAGGTCCCACATTTGGTATAGGTAATTTGGTGACCAAATAGGTTAATGTCGCACCATAAATTTGATTGACGCCCCACTGAGGCACCAATAATTTCAGTAAAAAAACGACGTGTCGCCTCGAGATGACGACAAGGCAATGACAAGTGGAATTGTGGATTCATAGTCTATAAACAAAAATCAATTGACGTTAGTTTTGTGTCTATAGAAAATTAAGCCATTTTACTGTTCAGCAGCAAAATGGCTCATTAGAATTATGAACAGAATACGGTTGGTAACTTAGCCCTATGGATGGGGCTATTTGACCTTAATAATCGACTTCTTGCTCGTCTTCGTCGGAAAGCTCAGGGGTGTCTGTGCTGTCCTTTTCGTCGTCGTCAAAGTCGTTGTCGTCGTCATCTTGAAAGCTTTCCATAGTATCTGCCAGGCGCTTACTTACTTTGACTAAGTAAATTGTGTCTTCTGTGCGTACCTCTACTGCTTCAATAATTTCATTTTGGGCATTGCGGAAAGTAATGATGTCCTCCGGTTCGTAACCATAAGGAAACTTATCGACCAAGAGGTCGAGTATTTCATTGTTGAGTTTTTTATAATCTACTATGACGCGTCTCATAATTAATATTCTAACAAATAAGCAAAAATTAATGGGGCCACGATTGTGGCATCGCTCTCGATGATATACTTTGGAGTGTGGATGTCTAGTTTACCCCAGGTGATTTTTTCATTGGGCACCGCTCCGGAATAACTACCGTAACTGGTGGTCGAATCACTGATTTGACAGAAGTAGCTCCAAAATGGCGTGTCCGTACGTTCCATATCTTGATAAAGCATGGGCACAACACAAATCGGGAAATCACCCGCTATACCGCCACCTATTTGAAAAAATCCTATCCCCTTCTCTGAATTAGCCGTATACCAATCCGCTAAAAAAGTCATATACTCGATACCAGATTTCATGGTTGAGGCTTTGAGCTCTCCTTTTAGTACGTAGCTTGCAAAAATATTCCCCATTGTGCTGTCTTCCCAACCGGGCACAACCATAGGTAGATTTTTTTGAGCCGCAGCGTACATCCATGAATCCTTTAAATCAATTTCATAATAAGGTTCTAAGACACCACTAAGTAACAGTTTGTACATGAACTCGTGCGGGAAATAGCGTTCGTTACGCTCTTCGGCATCTTTCCAGATTTTGAAAATATGTTCCTGCAGTCTCCGGAAAGCCTCCTCTTCTGGAATACAAGTATCAGTAACGCGATTCAATCCGCGTTCGAGCAAAGCCCACTCTTGTTCGGGGGTAAGATCACGATAATTCGGCACGCGTTCATAATGAGAGTGCGCCACAAGATTCATGACATCCTCCTCTAAATTAGCGCCTGTACAAGAGATGATCTGCACCTTATCTTGACGAATCATTTCAGCAAAAATTTTACCCAGCTCAGCAGTACTCATGGCGCCTGCTAGAGAAACTAACATTTTTGAGCCCTGATTTAGTTGCGCTTCATAGCCTTTTGCTGCATCCACCAGGGCCGCTGCGTTAAAATGCTTGTAATACTTTTGAATAAATTCAGTAATCGGCTTGTTACTCATCAATGTCGTTGTTAAATTTTGGTAATGATTTCTTCGTAGACTCGCTGAAATTACTCTCAAAACTATCCTCAGAATCTATGCCATCAAATTTATAAGATAACATCTTGTAATAGAGTTTTGCCGCCAAAAAATCTGAACTTTTTTCCTCTTCTCTCGGGCACAACTCTACAATATCAAACCCAACGACATTGCGTTGTTCAAAAACACGACGCAAAAAGTCAAGTGTTTCATACCAAAGCAAGCCCCCCGGTTCAGGCGTTCCAGTCGAAGGCATGATCGAAGGATCAAAAGCATCCAGGTCAAAAGTGATGAAAACATTCTCTCCCAAAGCTTCAATCACACTGTCCATCCAGTATTCTTCACTGACCATGTCGTGGGCAAACCACGTTTTCTCTTGATCCATTACAGTGGTCTCAGTAACATCCATGCTTCGGATCCCCAATTGAATCAAATTAGTCGTTTGACTCGCCTCATAAACGGCACAGGCATGATTACACTTTGATCCTTCATAAGAGGCGCGTAAATCAGCATGGGCATCGATATGCAATACCGTCAAGTCGTCAAAACACTCATTAAAAGCGCGGATAGTCCCAATAGAAATACTGTGCTCACCGCCAAAAATGGTCACAAATTTATTGCGCAGGATATATTCTTTTACTGTTTTGTGCACTTTAGCAACTACAGCCTCAGGACTGCTCTTTTCCTCTATGGCCTCTGCCAAATACACTCCTTGTTTATAGACCTCACTACCGGTTTCGATATCGTAAAGTTCCATGTTTTCAGAGGCTTTCAAAAAAGCTTCTGGACCTTTATCCGCTCCTTTTTGCCAGGTACTGGTTCCGTCGTAAGGCACAGGAATTAATACAATTTTACTCGTATCCAAACTGCTATATGCTGCAGGTATCCCTGCATAAGTTCTAGTGCTCATAACCTAAAATTGAAAGTAATTGTTCGCTTGTTTGTTGCTGGGTAAATACCGAGGTCTCTAAATTTCCGTCGGCGTCTTTTTGAATTAATATATGTTTTGGAGCAGGGATTAAACAGTGTTGCAATCCACCGAAACCTCCTATTGACTCTTGATAGGCCCCTGTATTAAAGAAGCCTATATACAAGGGTTTGTCTTTTTTAAACTTCGGCAGATAAATGGCATTCACGTGTTGCTCACTATTGTAGTAATCGTCACTATCACAAGTCAGTCCCCCGAGCAATACACGCTCGTACTCATCATACCAGCGGTTGACCGCCAGCATAATAAAACGCTTATTGATGGCCCATGTATCAGGCAGGGTGGTGATGAAAGAGGAATTGATCATATTCCACTTTTCCCGATCATTTTGCTGTTTTTGATGTAATATCTGGTAAATGGCGCCCCCACTTTCTCCTACTGTAAAGCTGCCAAACTCAGTAAAAATATGGGGTACGGGTACGCCTTCAGTCATACAGGCAATGTTGATTTGATTGATGATCTCATCAACCATATAATCGTAATCATAATCAAAAGCCAAAGAATTCTTTATCGGAAATCCTCCACCGATATTCAGACTATCAAGGGTAGGACAAACTTTCTTTAGTTTGGTGTATACCTTGAGACATTTGATGAGCTCATTCCAATAATAAGCGTTATCCTTGATGCCCGTATTGATGAAAAAGTGAAGCATTTTGAGCTCGACTTTATCGTTGTATTTTATTTGATCCTCATAAAACGGGACAATATTCTTATAACCAATGCCCAATCTTGAAGTATAAAACTCAAATTTGGGCTCTTCCTCAGATGCGATACGAATACCAACTTTGAAATCCTTTTCGATAGAGTCCCCAAGTAAGGCTAACTCTTCGTAATTATCAATAATCGGGATACAATTCTCATGACCTGAATTAATTAAACGCGATATATTTTGAATGTATTCTTCGCGTTTAAAACCATTGCATATGACATATGTATCCTTGCCAATTTTACCCTCGGCCTTCAAATTTTCAACAATATTAATGTCGTAAGCCGATGAGGTTTCTATATGTACATCATTTTTTAAGGCCTCGACCAATACATGCTTGAAATGTGCACTTTTTGTGCAATAGCTATAATTATACGAGCCTTTGTAGTCATGTTTTTTTATCGCGCTGCTAAACCAAGATTTTGCTTTTTGAATATTTTCAGAAATCTTTGGCAGATAAGTGAATTTCAGTGGAGCCCCGTAGGTCTCTACTAAATCCATCAAATCTATATCATGAAAGCGCAGGTTGTCCTGATCAAGCTTAAATTCTTCTTGAGGAAATTCATAAGTTTGATCGATTAGATCAATGTATTTTGTGTTCATTTTTTTGTTGCCTTACTGAGATTCAGTGTTGTGAATTATAATTGAGTTTGTGGAGATAAAAAATCAACTCATACAATTATTGGCAACAGGGCCCATATCTTCTTTCGCAAAAGATGGGCGGTGCGCGGGATCAAAAAATCGGAAGCTAGCTTTAAATTTCGGTCGCTTACCTGGTAAGCAATTTTTGAATATGACTTCCTAATTTTCAAAAACCCGAAGGTAGAAACTTGATTCACTCGTTCAGCTAAAAACTGGGCAAATGTAATTTATTTTTTGAAAAACAAGCCAAATGTTTAAAAAAAATAGGCCCGATCAAATTTCCTTTAAAGCATTGAAAATAAGCTGATTTCATCATCATTAAGATGACGATATCGCCCTCGCGGAAGATCTTTTTTGGTCAGGTGGGCCAGAGTGACACAATCTACTTTGACCACTTGATATCCTAAATGATCGAATAAGTCTCTGATTATACTGCTGCCCATATTCTTGATTTTCAATCCGACCTCTTTTTTTGCAGCATTAACCACATAGCTAATTTCTTCAACCACTACAGTTTTCCCCTCAATACTTAGTCCCTCTCTAATCTTTAAAAGATCCTCATTTTTAAGGTTTTTATCAAGTTCTACATGAAACAAACGCGGTAAGCCTTTTTTGTGAAGCTTTTGCATCAAGCGATCATCATTAGTAAACAAAAATAAGCCAGTGGCATTGCGACCCAATCTTCCTACTGGTGCCACTCTAGCCCTTGTAGCATTAGCAATCAAATCCATAACGGTTAAGCCTTTAGATTCACTTGTAGTCGAGGCAACCGCCTTAGGTTTGTTGAGCAATATGTAAGCCGGTGGATCTTGTTGCAATCGGCGGCCATCGAACTTCACCTCATCTCCAGGCTTAACCAAATAACCCATGGTATTGACCACCTTATTGTTTACCGTAACCAATCCTGAGGCAATATAAGTATCTGCCTCGCGTCGTGAGCAAACACCACTATTGGCAATAAACTTGTTTAGACGTGTCCCATCGCGCTTAGGTTCATCGGCCTTTGATGCTGTCCCCTTTGGCTTGCCTGCAGCGGCAGTAGGTCTGCGGTTTTTTTGACCAGGGCGATCTCCTGAGGTTTTGCGCGTTGTGGGCTGCGCCTTCGGCGCTCCACCTTTTTTCTTGACCATGGGATGGGTTGTGTATTGAATTAAGCCGCAAAGATAGACAATAAAAGACCGTACATGGTTTGCGGGCAAAAACTTCTTTTATCTAGAGGTTAAAACCATCCTTGGATGAATCGCTCCGGGTTGAGCAGAACGATACTCATCACCCCTATGATTATGCCTAATCTCAGCAAAGCATGCAGCACCAGATAATCCCTTTTTTCTTTGGCCCGCCAAAGCAGGTAAGCCCCATAGGGTAATACAATCATGGTTGCAAAAAAATAATAGCGCATGGCATTGAGGTCGTAATTTAAAATCAAAATCAACGAGGGCAAATAAGTCAAACCAATCAGTGCAATACCGATAACTTTAGTTGGGGTGACCCCGTAAACAACAGGGATTGTTTTATAGCCCTGAACTAAATCACCAGTGAGATTTTCTAAATCTTTGAGTAATTCTCGCGAAGCCAAAAGCAGCAGTAAAAAGCAGGCGTGTACGACAATAATCGAAGAAAAGGATTTGTAATAAACCACTAAAATAAATAAAGGCATCACCGAGAGCATAGCCGAAGTTAAATTGCCCACAAAAATTATCTTTTTGAGACGATGAGAGTAATACCACATCAAGAATATAAATCCAGAAAAAAACAGAGCGGCCGAAAAAGAAACGGCACTAGCGGCCAAAACTGCGGCAAAATTCAGGATGAAATATCCTGAGAGCTTTGTTTGCTGTCGCAACATTCGGTCTAATTTGCTGCGCCGAGGACGATTAATCAGGTCCTTTTCTTGATCGTAAAAATTATTGATGATATAGCCGCCGGCGATCGATAATGATGAAGCTAAAATGACTAACCACAGAGGCCCGGACAAAAAAACCTCATTCAGCGGGGCCTGTGGAGCTAAAATAAAGGCAGCAGTCAATAACTGAGCTGCAATCATCAACACAATGGCATAACCACGAACCACTGAGATAACGCTCAGAAGCTTCAATAAAATTATTTTTTGAGGGCGTGTAATCATGAGCCCGAAATTTGATGGCTAAAATTGATAGACTACTTCTAGCTTATAGTCTTTCAGAACCGATTTTGCCTGGTCTAAATCTTGCGTGAATCCTAGCATATAACCTCCACCGCCTGATCCACAAAGTTTTAAGTAGTAGGTATTAGTCTCTAAACCGCGTTGCCATAATTCGTGAAAGTGCTTGGGAATCATAGGCTGGAAATGATCCAAAACTACCTTTGACAGACGTTTGATATTGCCAAAAAGCGACCCGACATCTCCTTTGAGAAAATCCTCAACACAGAGATCGGTGTAGGTAACAAACTCATTTTTCAGCATATTGCGAAAGCCTTCTTGTTTCATTTTTTCCATAAACAACTGAACCATTGGGGCTGTTTCCCCAGTCATGCCGCTGTCAAGTAGAAATACTGCCCCACCGGTATTGGTTTGAGACGGAATTCCTGCGGGCTCGATGTTTTCTTGCGAATTGATCAAAATCGGCAAACTCAGATAGCTATTCAAAGGATCAAGACCTGAGGATTTCCCATGGAAAAAGGACTCCATCTGAGCAAAAGCCCCTTTTAAGGTCAAAAGTTTTTCGCGAGTTAAATTCTCTAAAATCGTTATTTTATCCGTGGCATAGCGATCGTAAATAGCCGCTACGAGCGCCCCGCTACTGCCCACACCATAACCCTGAGGAATACTGGAATCAAAATACATGCCCCGAGCCAAGTCTTGTTGCATCTGGGCTAAATTAAATTGAGTTAAAGATGCTCCTGTTTCGATGAGTTCACCCAAATAAGCGCAAAAGGCATGAAGATGCTTGTTAGACTCCTGAGTCTTTTCGGTTTGTTGTTTAGGAATAATCAGCGCGCCCTTATAAGAATTATAAGGAATAGAAAGTCCTTTGGAATCTTTAATGATCCCGTACTCTCCAAAGAGCAGTATTTTCGAATAAAATAAAGGTCCTTTCATCGCCTGTTTTGTGTTAAAATTAAAGCTTTTTCAAGCCCTGACCAACTTCATCTTTAATAAATTGACCATCTTGGCAAAGCGGACTTAATTCCTTTCGAATCCATGGCATAACTTGCTCGGTGTAATGCGCTGGATACAGCAAGTGGACATTGGCCCCTGCATCTAAGGTAAAACATACCGGTATTTGTTGTTCTCGGCGATATGCCCTTACTCGATCAATGATTGCCAAGGTGTTTGGTTTCATCAGTACATATGATGGGTTCGACGTCATCATCATGGCGTGCAATGACAGGGCCTCGGTCTCGACCAAATGGCAAAACTCGTCTAAATCTCCAGCCGACATCAGCTTTAAAAGTCTTCCTAGATTATCTTGAGCTTGGGCAAAGCGCTGACTTGCATAAGCATGGTTGTGCATTAAATTGTGTCCTACAGTACTGCTGACCTCTTTCTCCCCTTGATCTACAAGCAAAATTGTGTCTTTGTAATCCAAAAAAATTGGGTCAATATCCTTGGTCAAGGCATTGGCAAATAAATCATTGGACTCGGGCAATGCGGGGTGCCCACCCCAATACATCAATGGACCGAGTACTGAGCGGGCTGCGCTACCACTACCCAAACGGGCTAAAAATGACGTCTTATTGACCCACAAATCTTGCTGGTATGGGGCAGTGGCCCAACTGACTTCTAAATGCATCAACGCGCCAGCTAGAGCAGCAAAACCACTGGCAGAACTCGCAATACCACTGCCATGCGGGAAGGTGTTTTTGGTATCAATTCGCCATTTAAAGGAACCAATCCAAGGCATATATGGGGCAATGCGTTTAAAAAAAGTCGCAATTTTTGGAGCAAATTCTGGCTTAGAAACCCCATCAACAAAAACCTCAAATTCGGTATCTGAAGTTAATTTGGGTGCAGTTAACGGCTCGTAGTTAATGGTAGTTTGGGTCACACATTTATTCAGCGTGAAACTTATGCTTGCATTTTTCGGGATTTGTCCTTGGGACTTACCCCAATATTTTATCAGTGCAATATTGCTAGGTGCGGTAACGGTAATTGATCCACTGTTTTGAGGAATCTCAAGCTGGGGTAAGGTCAAAAATGGATCTGCGGCCATAAGGCGAAATGATTTGCTAAAACGCCGCAAAGATAAGGGAAAAGCCTAAGGTCAACGAAACATCATGTGCTTTTTAGAGGAAGAGCGCCACTGGGCCTGATGGGCATGGTCCACAAAATAAATTTTTAGGTCCGCTTGATGGGCATAATCCACAAAAAAAACGAGTTTATCGGCTTGATGAGCATAATCTGTAAAAAACCAATGGCCTTGATTGCCCCTGGCTTGATGATCATACCCTACGCGATAAACACTTAAATCAGCTTGATGTTCATAATCCACAACAAAAATTTTCACATCGGCTTGGTGGGCATAATCGGTGCTGAAGACCTTTTGACTCCAAGAAATTTGAGACAATAAACTCAAACAAACGAGAAAAAATGTAGTAATACGCATAAATCGAAAGTTAGCAAATACTTCGTAATCAGGGCAATAAATGTGCCGTTTTTAAAGAGCGACAAAAAATTAAAAGTCCATTCAAAATAAGGTTGGATTTCAATGTTCTGACCCTTACATTTGCACTTTATTTTTAATCAGTCTAAATAAATTTAATTGAGTTGATGAAAAAAATTGGACAGATTTTAGCCGTGATAATTGGCTCAATTAACTACCTGGGTTTTGCCCAAGACAAGCCAATAAATGCTGCACTGGACAGCTTGAATAAACAGGAACAACTCCAAACTGTATTGCTCTCGTATAATTCGGTTTTGGATGGATTCAGTTCAGAGCATCGCACTGGTTCGGCTCAAAAAATCACAAAGAAAGAAATACAACAACTTGGCTCTTTGGACCCAAATAGACTATTTCAGCGCGTGGCCGGTATTCAGATTTATGAAGAGGATGGTTTTGGTCTGCGTCCGAACATCAGTATGCGAGGTACAGCACCACAACGCAGTGCAAAGATTAATCTCATGGAAGACGGTGTGCTTATAGCACCGGCACCCTACAGTGCGCCAGCCGCTTATTATTTTCCATCTCTAGGCCGTATGGATGCCGTAGAAGTGTACAAAGGAAGCAGCCAAATAGAGTATGGCCCCAATACTTCAGGTGGAGCAATAAACTTTCTTTCTGCCGCCCTACCAGAAAAATTTACATTGCAAGCCACAGGTGCAGCCGGACGATTTGAAACCCAAAATCAACAACTCACATTTGGCAATAAGCATCGAGACTTCTCCTATATAACGCAATGGCTCGGCTATCAAAGCCTCGGTTTTAAAAAAATCGACGGAGGAGGTCCCGTGGGTTTCAACAAACAAGATTTTATGGGAAAATTTCAATGGACCCCTCAATTCTTGAATAATACACACTCTTTTATTTTCAAGATTGGATATGCAGAAGAACGGGCAAACGAAACTTATCTTGGATTGAGTCAAGCAGATTACAATGTAAATGCATTTAGACGTTATGCAGCTTCTGCCAAAGATCAAATGCGGTCCTTTCATCAGCAAATCTCAATGACCCATATTTGGTCAATCAATAAAAATACCCACATAAAAACTACTGTGTATAACAATGCTTTCCGAAGAAATTGGTACAAATTAGATAAGGTTTCGGTGCAAGATGAACTGCTGAGTATTGCCAAAATTGTAGATAATCCTGATTTATTTCCCGTCGCATTCCAAAGCCTTTCTGGGTCCGGAATTGACCAAAACGTGCGTCTTAGTGTAAAAGCTAATAATCGCCGCTATTATTCTCGAGGAATACAAACAAAGTTTGATTGGCAGTCCCAATCTAATCCCGGACGCAGGTTAAGTCTTGGCATTCGATGGCATACAGATGCTGAAGATCGCTTTCAATGGATTGATCAATACTCAATGACGGACCAAATGATGACACTGCTCGAAAATGGCAGCCGAGGTAGTGATGCCAATCAAATAAAAAAAGCAACCGCTATTTCTAGCTTTGTTTTATGGACTCAAAAAATAGGAAAACTAACCATAAAACCAGGACTGCGCATAGAATCCATAGCACTGAGATCAGTAGATTTTGGGTCCTTAAATTTAGAGCGCACAGGGCCTGCAGTTGAAAACACCCTAAATAGTACTACGGTGCTTATTCCTGGACTTGGGTTTTGCTATAAATGGGACAAGCAGACGATGCTTTTTGGAGGACTGCACAAAGGGTTCTCCGCCCCCGGGTTCTCACCTGAAGAAAAGGCTGAAATCAGCTGGAATAATGAGTTAGGGTTTCGTTACACACCAGCTGCAATAAGCATAGAAGCAGTGGGCTTTTACAATCACTATAATCGTCTTCTAGGATCAGATTTGGCAGCGGGTGGTGGTTATGGCAATAATGAACGCTTCAATGCTGGTCAGGCAAGAGTTTGGGGTGCAGAAAGTAAAGTTTCAAAACAATTTGACTTGGGGGCCGCTCAGGCGATTAAACTTCCCATTTCCATGGTTTACACATGGACTCAAACAAGCTTTCTCTCTTGGTTTGAAAGCGACAACAGCCTATTTGGTTCTGTACAACCAGGGGACCAAATGCCCTATATTGCGCCGCATCAATTCAGCCTAATGCTGGGCCTTACCCACCCCCGCTGGTCGACAACAATTAACGCGAGACACCAAAGTACTCAGCGCAGTATGGCAGGACAAGGCCTTATTCCGAACAATCAAAAAATACCTCAGCGTACCATAGTAGATTTTGCTTTGAATGTTCAAATAAATCGATCATGGAGCACTGAACTCTCCGTAATCAATGCATTTAACGAAATATATATCGCCGCACGTCACCCCGCTGGTCTTCGTCCTGGACATCCCAGAGGTGTTACTTTGAGTTTAAGTTATAAAAATTAAGGCCATTACAGTCCGCGCTAAATTGTTCGGAGTTTACTGTGCACATGTGTAGCATTTCTCGGCAATCGATTACTCATATGAAATAAGAAAAAACTACCTCCCCTTGAAAATGAGCATAAAAAAACCCGGAAAGTTTCCGGGTTTTGTGCGGCTGAAGGGAGTCGAACCCCCACGCCTTGCGGCACTAGATCCTAAGTCTAGCATGTCTACCAATTCCATCACAGCCGCAATGGATGCCCTAAATCGGGGTGGCAAATATACATATTGTTTTTAATTTACACAGAGCGCGGTTTTAAAAATTATCACTTTTCGTAACTTCGTGCGCACATTAAATTTTCGACCTTATGCAACGACCAATAGATTATATCAACACCCACAAAAATCGCTTTATTGATGAACTATTTGAATTGCTCAAGTTGCCCTCAGTTAGTGCCGACTCGGCTTTTAAAAATGACGTTATTGCCACTGCTGAGTTAGTGGCAAAGCAACTTGAAAAAGCGGGCTGTGATCTGGTGAAGATCTATCCGACAGCAGGAAATCCTATTGTGTATGGTGAAAAGTTAATCAATCCGGAACTACCCACTGTACTGGTTTATGGTCATTACGATGTACAGCCAGCAGATCCTATTGAATTATGGGACAGTGCCCCTTTTGAACCCATCATCAAAAAGACAGCGCTCCATCCAGACGGGGCGATTTTTGCCCGTGGGGCTTGCGATGATAAGGGCCAGATGTACATGCACGTCAAGGCTCTTGAGTTTATGACCCAAACTGATCAATTGCCTTGTAATGTCAAGTATATGATCGAAGGGGAAGAAGAAGTGGGCAGTAAAAACCTTGGGATTTTTGTTGCCGAAAACAAAACATTGCTCAGTAATGACATTATATTGATCAGTGATACAGGGATGATTGCTAATGATACGCCATCAATCACCACAGGTCTGCGCGGGCTATCTTACATGGAAGTTGCAGTAACTGGGCCCAACAGAGATTTACACAGTGGATTGTACGGAGGCGCTGTGGCCAACCCAATTAATATTTTAACCCAAATGATTGCTTCACTTCAAGATGAGCAAAACAGAATCACCATCCCAGAATTTTATGACGATGTCCTGGAGCTAAGCACACAAGAAAGAACGGCTATGGCTGAGGCCCCCTTTAGCCTAGAGGGCTATTGCCGTGCTCTCGATATCGATGATGTCCATGGCGAACAAGGTTATACCACAAATGAGCGCAACTCAATCAGGCCCACCTTGGACGTCAATGGTATTTGGGGAGGCTACACCGGCGAAGGGTCTAAGACCGTAATCCCGGGTCAAGCATTTGCCAAAATCAGTATGCGTCTGGTACCAAATCAAGATTGGGAAAAAATCTCAGCGCTTTTCGAGCGCCATTTTAAAGCTATTGCGCCAAAAGGTGTTCGTGTGAAGGTTACCACACATCACGGGGGTCAGAGCTATGTGACTCCTATTGATCATCCTGGTTATCGTGCTGCGGCTGCGGCTTATCAAGACACTTTTGGTGTGGCGCCAATTCCTCAGCGCGGGGGCGGAAGTATCCCAATTGTGGCATTGTTTGAGTCCGAACTCGGGAGTAAAACGATTTTGATGGGCTTTGGTCTGGACAGTGACGCAATTCACTCGCCAAATGAACATTTTGGGGTTTGGAATTACTTAAAAGGTATAGAAACCATTCCTGGCTTTTTCCGTCATTTTACAGAGATTTCAAGAAAATAATAACCGCTGGGTTTCAGGCTTCCATTTATTGGGCAGATACTAATTGCTGGGCTATGGCTTTGGCAAAGTGATCCGCCGACCAAGGAGCATTGCGCACCCATAATTCAGGTTCAAAAATCTCTAGCTCAGAGACCATGGGCCATCCTTGATCATCCCATACAATATCCACTCGGCCATAGGCCGGAACTTGGCTGCATTGGGCCATAACCTTCTGGGCCAAAGCGACCTCTTGTGGCGTGTGCTCATAAGGATGCACACTACCCCCAAAATCATCTTGGACTCTAAAGTCACCGGGTTTTGCACGCTTTAAAATACTGTGTGTAAAGCCCCCGCCAAACACCATTAAAGAGGCTTCACCCCTTGTAGTTATGGAAGGAATATAACCCTGAACCAGCATATCGCGCTCATGGACCAAGGCGTCAAATTCTGACTGCATCTGACCTAACTCCTGTCCGAGATACTTATAGGTCAAGTATCCTCCTCCTGCAATGGTAGGTTTGACCACTAAATCTGTCCAGTTATTTTGTGCGGCAATCTCATTTAAGGACCGAGATACACCCTTTTTTACCAAGACAGAAGGCACAATAGGTATTCCTTTTTGGGCCAAATCAAAAAGATAAGACTTATCGATATTCCATTTGACAAGCTCCATTGAATTGATGACCTGTGTTTGATTTTGAATACGCTGTAACCAAGGCCAAAACTCTTCAAACCGTTCAAAATAATCCCAAATTGTTCTAAAAACCACCGCGCGCGTTTGTGTCCAATCGTAATTTGGATCATCCCAATAAGTACGGCTCACGGACAAGCCAAGGCGCTCCAGGGCCTGTTTCAATAATCGATATTCCAAAAGAATATTATCGGTATAAGCCGAGGATTGCTCAGGGGCAAAATAAGCTTTGCAGGTGAGAATGGTGATGTCTGTCATAACTGTTCTAATGCAACCGAAGATATCTAAATTTTTATTTGGTCAAAAAAATCGATGTACATTTATAAAGTGATTTTATCATAACAAACTTTACCAGCAATGCGACATACCATAGTGTTACTCAGCTTATTATTGGCAAGTTGCGGAGATTCAACACAGGGCGACCCTGCCTCTAGCACACCAACAGCAGCCTCCCTTAAGGGCACTGATACAGTCATATACACATCCAAAGATATGGATATTTTGGCCATAAAAAAGGTCATGAGCCAGCAACAGGAGGCATGGTCTAATCACGATCTTGAAGGCTTCATGCAAGGCTATTGGATGAGCGACTCATTAAAATTTTATGGACAATCTGGTTTGACCAAAGGCTGGCATCAAACCCTGGCCAACTACAAAAAATCTTATCCAACACCTCAAGACACCGGAATTTTAACCTTTGACCTTTTAGACATCAGTGAGATAACTCCAGGGGCTTACTGGGTCATGGGACGCTACCATCTGCAGCGCAGCGTGGGAGATGCCAAAGGAAGTTTTATTGTCATCTTTAAAAATATCGAAGGCTCATGGAAAATTATTGCCGATATGAGCGCAGGAGATCACACAAGTCCCGAGTAGGCGTGAAGAACTAATAGACTTAATCTAATTCCTTTTGTTGTTTACGCGTAATGGAATTTACCACTAATTCATAGGAATGATCGATCAACTCATAGTACCAATTACGGGGCATACCGCCTTCCATGATTAAGGTATTCCAATGGGTTTTATTCATGTGATACCCGGGCAAAACAATTTCGGGATATTCCTCTCTTAGTTCAAGCGCACGATCAGGCATGCATTTGAGGTTCACCCTCAATGGAATTTCGTTTAAACTGGCCAAAGCGAACATTTTAGAACCAACTTTAAACACCAAAATGTGCTGATCAAAAGGCATGCATTCACTCACCCTTTTTTTGGAAAGACAATAGTCGCGAAATTCATCAATCAACATCAATTTTACACATTAAAGCGCCTCAAGTGCGTAGATTAAGGGTCTTGAAAAAGTAGCATCATTGACAATAGCTGCAGTTTGTAGTTCTAATAAATAGGGACCATCCTGCACCTTATCGGGGACATAGATAAACTCAGTTATCGTAGCTTTCAAGCGCGGATGCTTTGGAAATTGCCAGAAGGTTTTATGCGCCAATAAGGCGCCTTGATCTTTTTCTGGATCGACTGAAGGCGTGTCGATGAGCAAATGTTCCACACCCATATCAACTAGAAGTTGTGCCGCATCGACCCCTAAGTAAGGCCAGCCCTTGTGATCATAATCTGTGATACGTTTGTTCAGGTCGTTAGGCAGGGTTCTCAGGATTAATGCGCGTGGTCCTGCAGGCCAAAATCCTGAGTCAATTTTGTCCAAAGCCTCTTTTAACATTTTACAAGTGATGACCGCATCGTTTGCTACCGCAACACTGACCACTAAGGCCTCAAAGAAAAACTCATCAAAAAGACCCTCAACCGACTCCTGGTTTGGCGATATGTGCCCCAAAGATTCGGTATGAGTACCATGGGCATGGGGATTTATCCTTAAATCATTAAAATTAACCGCCCCTCCTTTGGCCACATTGCCGACCCAATCGCCCAGTTGCACTGGAACTGTCGTCGGCCGATCGATATACCAGGCCTTAGCGCCAAGACCATTTTTACAATCGACAGGAATCGATAAATCAATGCATGCGGCAGTATCAATAGCCCACTTGCTGCCGCTCATGTCAAATTCAAATTTCATGACCCTAAATTTACTAAGAATAGCTCGCTGGCAATTCCATCGGTTAAAAACTTTCCTTGGGGGGTTACCTTTAATTGATGCGCATTGCGTGCCAATAATCCTTGATCGATATGTTTGGCAGCCATCGAAAGCAGATTTTCGCAAGTTTTCTCATCAAATAGGCCGCTTACCTCCCGCAAATCTATACCACTAGCGGTTCTTAATCGAGTCATGACATACTCGTTATAACGATCAATAGGGGTCAAAGTTTCTCGCGTTATGGGCAACTTATTCTGGGCAAGTGCTTTCAGATAAAGTGGATTACTGGCGATATTCCAGCTCCGTGTTTGCCCGTCAAAACTATGAGCGCTGGGCCCGATGCCTAGATAAGGCAAACCACACCAATAAGCAGAATTATTCACCGACTCATAACCCTTAAGGGCAAAGTTTGAAAATTCATAATTTACATACCCCTGCTGCTCTGCCCAGTCGACTAAAATTTGATACTCACTTTGGGCCTGATCTTCATCTATATCAGGCATCACTCCGCGCTGGATGAATTTGTCCATGGCTGTTCCTGACTCCCGAGTTAAGGCATAACAAGAAAGATGCGGCGGCTTAAACTCACCAATTATGGCCAAATTATTCAACCAGGAATCTCCTTGTTGCTGTGGTATGCCGTAAATCAAATCCACGCTAAAGTTTTCAAATTGTCTGGCAATCCAAATCAGCGATTGATGGGCTTGCTCTGCGTCATGTGCCCGATTCATAAATTTTAAATCCCGAGCACTAAAGGACTGTATGCCGAGACTGAGACGATTGATTCCGGCTCCCTTCCAATCCTTGAGCCGCTCAGGCGTCACATCATCGGGATTGACCTCGAGGGTGATCTCTATATCGGGTTTTGCTAGACCTAGATTTCGACCACCTTCTATAAGCTGAGAGAGTTCCTCTGTGGTCAATAAAGAGGGCGTACCACCCCCAAAATAAATCGATCTTAGCGGGGCTTTGAGCTCCTGTGCTCTTAAGTTTAACTCCTGCAGCATGGCAGAAATTACCGAGGGTTTTGACTTGAGTTGGGTTGAAAAATGAAAATCACAATAATGGCATGCCTGCTTACAAAAAGGAATATGATAATACAGACCAGCCATACGCTATTTTACTCTTCCTTCGTTTTGCTTCACAAATGCGGACCAACCACAGTAACTCTTGCCCCCTTCAGGTTTTCCTGAATTGTAAAAATGACATACTGCAGCAGCCAGTCCATCGGTACTGTCCAGATTTTTCGGCAATTCCGCCAGCCCCAAGGTCTGTTGCAACATCTTTGCAACCTGTTCTTTAGAAGCATTTCCATTACCGGTTATGGCCATTTTTATTTTTTTGGGGGAGTATTCTGTTATGGGGACCTTACGGGATAATCCTGCAGCCATGGCCACTCCTTGTGCCCGCCCCAATTTGAGCATAGACTGCACGTTTTTGCCGAAAAATGGCGCCTCAATGGCGATTTCATCAGGATGATAGCTTTCGATGAGCTCTATGGTACGTTCAAAAATTAGACGAAGTTTAACGTAATGATCCGAGTATTTTGTGAGCTTAAGTTCGTTTAGCTGCAAAAATTCCATGCGTTTACCGACCACTTTTATGAGTCCAAAACCCATAATGGTGGTGCCCGGATCAATCCCCAAAATGATGCGTTCTTGCGTCATGGCCAACAAAACTTTTTTAATTTAGCCCTTAATGGTATGGACCTTAGACAAAGCTAAGCAATATGGGTGGTTTGCCCTAAAGCTTTTGACACTCATTGTCGCCGTGTGGTTGATAATCCGCACACTATCTCCCATTCCAGCAGAGGCTTGTCAGAGGTTGATTCGCAACTTATTGTCAACACCAGCTTGGATTCTGGGATTATTATTTTCTTTAAGTCTGGCGAATTGGGGCGTTGAAATTTTAAAATGGCAAGCTGCAATTCAATCAATTTATCCTATAAATTTTATCCGATCTGCCCGTGAAACACTGATTGCCTTTAGCATTGGATTTGTCACGCCAAATTAAATGACAGCAAGGGTTGGTCCTTTTCAAAAATAAGCTGGTTCCATCAATTACTTGCAGCGCTGATCTATTCATTCTGGGCTTTGGGACTAGCGGTAATGAGTTACTTTTATAGGCCTTCTTGAAAAGGACGTAAAATTCAAACGAAATGAGTTCTGCTGCATTAAGGTAGCACACTTTTTTAGTTTATTTCGATGGAAAATTTTATCATTATTTTGCCTCCAGCAACACTAAATCATAGTCAAATTTAACCCGCACAGGAACGCCTCTCTTAGTCCCAGGGACCCAAGATTCAGCAGCAAGTAATGATTCAAGTTCAGCCAATAATTCTGGGGTTTTTGGCGCTTTATTATTTTGTGGGGATTGGAACCGCAATTGAACACCCCCATAAGGATCTATATCTAAATTTAAATGTAACGTATCTCCAAACTCGATACGAAGCCTTTCGAGTAATTGCTGGTCGGCACCCAGGGTGGCGCTCATAAATTTTAAAAAGCAAGGGGGGAAATCTTTGACATTTTCTGTATCATCGCAACCTGGCGGCATTGGCAAGCCGTCTATGTCATCCCATTGAACCTCAGAGAGTCGCTCAGATTTTAGTTGCCCTAAATCCAATTTTTTAGCCACCAAATCCTTGCAGGAATAAATGCTAAACTGAAGCAGTATTAAACAAAAAACGCGATTCATGAGCTGTTTATAAGACACCTGATAGGCTTAATTTTTTTACACAGGCGGATGAGAAATTAATTAAAAACGCATACATCTTGTTCAAAAAGTACAATTAGATATTATTTTCGTACTTTTAAACTAGCATAAATATAATAAAACATCAAAGACAATGGTATTGGCATACCAAATGAATTGGAACATAGAGTCTTCGAGATATTCCAAAAACTAAACAATAACGAAGGCTCAATCGGCGTAGGCATGTCTATTGTCAAAAAGATTATCGAAAATTATGGCGGAAAGATTTGGTTTGAATCAGAGGTATGTAAAGGCACTACCTTCAAATTCAATTTACCGCGTTCTTTGACTGCTAAAAGTAATAGCTAATAATCAGTCATCACCCCAGACAAAAAAAGCCCATCCAAACGGACAAGCTTCTCATTGGTCTATTGCTAAACCACTTGCAGCATTTAAGCTGCCAACACAACCTCTTTGTTGCGGTCTGGACGAGACTCGAACTCGCGACCCCCTGCGTGACAGGCAGGTATTCTAACCAACTGAACTACCAGACCAAATTTCAAATCTACCGAGGCAGAGACCCGCAACAGCGCGTATTACAGAAATTGTTGCTTCTTCAAGCGGTGGCAAATATACACCGCATTTTTATTTTCACAAATAAAATAAACAAAAATAATCCCCCTAAACAAACTTCTGACGAGCCACTAAAAATGCCGTAAATATGGCATTAAAGCCCTTCTGAATATCTGCTGAAACATATTGAATCTTATGCTGGGCACAAGTCAATTTGATGCCCTGAAAATATTCATCCATCTTGGCTGTGTATGCCGCGCGCACTTGCCTAGGAAAGACCGGCAAATCCAAACCTGTTTCAAGATCTCTGAACCTTCGAGGAGCAGAGCCAAAACTAAATTCTCGCTCGGTTTCTCCATCGAAAGTGTGCATGAGGACTACCGCATGATTGCGATATTTTAAATGGCGCATCGCTTCAAAAATCTCCTCGCGTTGCTCAGTATTCATCAGCAGATCACTAAAGACAATTACCATAGAGCGACGAGGTAATTGTTGGGCTAAATTGCTTAAATGGGCAGCAGTGTCTGTTTTTAAAGACGTACTATTGGCCTGAGCGACCTCTTGCAGTTTGCCAAGAATAAATTGATGATGGCGCTCACTTGATTTTGCCTGAGTTTGAAGCTTTTGCGTTTGGTGATAGACACTGAGCCCTACGGCATCACGCTGATGCTTCAGCAAATGCATTATAGCTGCACTGGCCAAAACAGAAAAGCCCATTTTATTGAGTTCAGAACCCTTTAAATCTCGATCTTGAGGATAGTACATACTACTACTTTGATCAAGCACTAAATAACATCGCATATTGGTTTCTTCCTCAAACCTCTTGGTGTATAACTTTTCTGTTCGCGCATAAAGTTTCCAATCAATAAACCGCGTGGCGGTGCCAGGGTGGTACATTTTATGTTCTGCAAATTCTGCAGAATAACCATGAAATGGGCTCTTATGCAATCCCGACATAAATCCCTCTACAATTTGTTGTGCGCGGAGTTCTAGATGCTGAAATTGATTGATCTGTGGATTGTTATTGAGCATAGACACAAGATAAAAAAAGACCCGTCAATTTTGACAGGTCTTTAAAAAATTCTTCGCGTTTTAAACGCGCAATAGTTCTTATAACAAGGCGTCCAAAGCCTCGGCGTAAACGTTCTTTGGGGCAACCCCAACTTGACGGCCTACTACTTCTCCATCTTTAAAAACAAGAACTGTAGGGATGTTGCGCACGCCATATTTGGCAGCAAATTCTTGATTTGCATCCACATCAACTTTTCCCACTACAGCTTTTCCTTGGTATTCTGCACTAAGGTCTTCAATGATTGGTCCAACCATTCTACAAGGCCCGCACCATGCTGCCCAAAAATCAACCATTACTGGTTTATCACTTTTTAAAACGGTCTCTTCAAAAGACGCGTCGGTAATTTCTAAAGCCATCGACTATAATTATTAGATTATCGGAATAATGTTATTGCTTATTTGCGTTACAAAGTTAATTTTTTTGCCCTATTTATTTGATTAAGAGGTATCACTTTACTCGATTAATGCATTAGACTTTGTGATGCGCCAAAAAAATTGCTTTATATACCTCCAAAAGACATGTATACAGCCAATTAATTCAGTTTATAATGTAAGCGCTTTTTGCTCAGGGTTTTAATCAATTCGCGATTGATGTCAATTTTTAATGAACGACTGGGCATGGTAAGGTGCAAGTTTTTATCTTGATCGTATACTGCCAAATGAACACTTTTTTTGCCTTTAAATTGTTTTGTTAAATCTACAAGTGTATTAATGTATTCCTGGTCAATACCATCTACGGCAGCCTGAAAAGTAATGCGCTTAGTCATATTGTCTAATACGTCGTGGAGCAGCTGGAATTGATTGAATTGCAGCCTTGGGGGCCCTTGCTTTCCTGTATCGCGCTGTACCCAACCCTCTTTGACAAAGGCCCGAATATGCAGAAATGCATTGACACTTAAAAAATGTTTGAATTTTAAGTACTCTTCACCAAAAATTCGAAACTCGAAACTTTCGTCATAATCCTCCAGAATAAATAAACCCCATCCCTTACCTTGGCGACTCTCACGATGTTCTACCGCACTTACCACCCCAGCAAAAATGATCTCTTTATTCACCAAGGCCTCTAGGTTATTACAATCTGCTACTTTGATGCTGGTAAACTCATTCATCTCAACCCTAAATTCATCTAAAGGGTGTCCAGATATATAAATCCCAACCACCTCTTTTTCCTGCTTTAGCTTTTTCATTGAACCCCATGGCTCACAAGGAGGCACTTCCGGTTCCGGAATCTGCACATCACTGGCCCCACCAAACAAACTGACTTGAGCCGAATTCATGGATTCTTGATAACGCGCTGCATATCTCAAGACCTTTTCATAAAAGCAAACCCCATCTCCATCATCATGCATGTATTGAGCCCGGTGGGTGTCAAAACCATCAAAGCCTCCAGCCAAAATAAGATTCTCAAAAGACTTTTTATTAGCAGCGCGTAAATCGATACGTTTGGCCAAGTCAAATACGCTTTTATAAGGTCCGTCACTGCGATTGGCCACAATTGTTTCTACGGCACCAGAACCCACTCCCTTAATGGCTCCCATCCCAAAACGAATGGCCCCCCGATCATTGACCGTAAATTTATAGGCCGATTCATTGACATCTGGCCCGAGTACCTCAAGTCCCATGCGGCGACATTCTTCCATAAAAAAGGTCACCTGTTTGATATCACTCATATTATTGCTCAGCACCGCCGCCATATATTCTGCCGGATAATGCGCCTTGAGATAAGCTGTTTGATAAGCAATCCAAGCGTAACAAGTCGAATGACTTTTATTAAAGGCATAACTCGCAAAGGCTTCCCAATCTTTCCAAATTTTCTCCAAGACCTCAGCGGGATGATTCTTAGCCTCGGCCTGCTCTATAAATTTGGGTTTCATCTTGTCCAGCACAGCCTTCTGCTTTTTTCCCATCGCCTTACGCAATACATCGGCTTCACCTTTAGTAAAACCGGCCAATTTTTGCGACAACAACATAACCTGCTCTTGATAAACCGTAATGCCGTAGGTTTCCTTGAGATACTCCTCCATCTCAGTTAAGTCATAGGTGATTTCCTCCTGACCGTGCTTTCGGCGTACAAAAGATGGGATATACTCCATGGGGCCTGGGCGATACAAGGCATTCATAGCGATTAAGTCGGCAAAGACTGTCGGTTTGAGCTCCTTTAAATGCTTTTGCATTCCAATTGATTCGTACTGAAAAATCCCTACGGTCTCACCATTTTGAAAGAGTTCGTAAGTCTTTGGGTCATCAATGGGAAACTCATCAGGCACCAGCGCAATATTGTACTTTTCTTTGACCAAAGCGACCGTGTCTTTGATCAGGGTAAGTGTCTTGAGCCCCAAGAAATCCATCTTCAAAAGCCCAGCACTTTCCACTACAGCGTTGTCAAACTGGGTGACATAGAGTTCAGAATCTTTGGCCGTAGCAATGGGGACAAAATTCGTGATGTCGTCAGGGGTGATGATTACACCGCAAGCATGAATACCCGTGTTGCGCACAGAGCCCTCGAGCACTCTAGCCTGCTGAATGGTCTTACCCTCGAGTGCAGAGGTTTGCGCTAAACTCACTAATTCAGAAACCTTCGGCAACTCATCAGATCTGTAAGTGGCCCTCAATTCCTGATCAGAAGCGGCAAAAATCTTTTTGAGCTTGGTCATGTTAGGGATGAGCTTGGCGATGCGATCCGCCTCGTGCAATGGCAAATCCAATACCCGAGCAGTGTCTCTGATGGAGCTTTTTGCGGCCATTGTGCCATAGGTTATGATCTGAGCCACTTGATTAGCGCCGTACTTTTGTATGACATAATCCATAACCTTTGAACGACCTTCGTCATCAAAATCAATATCAATATCGGGTAGACTTATTCGATCTGGATTTAAGAAACGCTCAAAAAGTAAATCGTATTCTATTGGGTCAATGTTGGTGATTCCTAGACAATAAGCTACAGCGCTTCCAGCGGCAGATCCGCGGCCAGGTCCCACCGAGACACCCATGTTTCGCGCCTCTGCAATAAAGTCCTGAACAATTAAAAAATAGCCAGGATATCCGGTATTCTCGATAACTCCTAACTCAAATTCTAATCGCTCCTGAATCTCAGGGGTAAGCTCATTATAACGCCGCTCGGCGCCTTGAAAGGTCAGATACTTCAAATAGGCATTCTCGCCGCGCTTGCCTCCATCCTCCATGTCACTTGTGTCAATAAAGGCTTCAGGAATGTCGAATTTCGGCAATAAAACATCGCGAAAAAGAGAAAATGATTCAATTTTATCGAAGATTTCCTTTGTAGAGGCAATAGCCTCGGGCATATCCTTAAACAAGGCCTTCATGGCCTGTGTACTTTTAAAATAATACTCCTGATTGGGTAAACCATAACGCATACCACGACCACGACCTATTGGTGTAGATTGTTTTTCTCCATCCTTCACGCAAAGCAATATATCGTGAGCATTCGCATCTTCTTTATCGATATAAAACAAATTGTTTGTGGCCACAACCTTGAGCTGATGCTTTTTTGCCAGGTCTATCAGTACCTCATTGACGCGATCCTCATCTTCTTGACCATGACGCATGATTTCGACATATAAATCATCCCGAAATATTTCTTTCCACCAGAGCAAAGCTTCCTCAGCTTGATTGGTCCCCACATTAAGAATTTTAGAAGGCACTTCTCCGTATAAATTTCCAGTAAGAACGATGAGTCCCTCTTTGTACTCCTCTACCAATCTACGGTCCACACGGGGTAGGTAATAAAACCCATCGGTATAGGCTAAAGAAGAAAGCTTAGAAAGATTGTGGTAACCTATTTTGTTTTTAGCCAAAAAAACTATTTGATATCCATTGTCTTTGTGATTCTTGTTTGCATGGTTTTCGCAGACATTGAGCTCACAGCCTAAGATTCCCTTTAATGTAGTGCGTTTATCCTCTTCAGATAAAGATTTATTATGCTGTTCGATCTGTTGCAAAAAGTGAAAAGCGCCCATCATATTTCCCATATCAGTAAGGGCCACTCCTGGCATATTGTCTTTGACGGCTGCGCTGATTAAATCTTGCGTAGATGCCGTGGATTGTAATATTGAAAACTGAGAGTGCGCATGACAATGAATAAAAGGCCATTGGTCCATAGCCGAGAGATCATTAAGCTCCTGGGGCTCACTCCCTGATGGCTCAATTTCTTGTGCCCTTTTGCGTAGGGCCTTTGAGGCTTTTTTTAAATTTCTGTGCGCAAAGGAAACCGCTGAAATGACCTCCTTATTTACTGCCAAAAACTCATTAAAAAAATCAGGATGGCTTGGGATGAGTTCTTCCTTAAAATACCCTCTTCTGAGTAATTCAAAAAAGCAACGGGCAGTGGCTACAACGTCTGCAGTGGCATTGTGCGCCTGGTCAAAATCACTTTGAAATAAAAAGTTGTGGAGTTCGGTAAGTGTGGGTAATTTATAACGACCGCCTCGCCCTCCTGATATTTGACAAAGCTGAGCCGTGACTTCGGTACAGGTATCTAATACTTGATAAGGCTCAAAAATATCCGTTTTTCCGAGTCGAAAAAACTCACAACCCACGATGTTGAGATCAAACCCTATATTCTGACCCACCACATATTGTGCATGAGCTAAATCTTGACTAAAAAAATCGAGCCCCTTATTGAGCTCTACGCCTTCTTCAAGGGCAAGCTCTGTGGAGATCCCATGGATTTTTTCGCTGTCAAAAGGGATGTCAAAACCTTGAGGCTTAATTAAAAAATCCTGACGCCGAATCAGAGTCCCATCTGCACTGTGCAATTGCCATGCTATTTGCACGCATCGCGGCCAATTGTCAACATCACTTACCGGAGCATTAAATCGCTTCGGTAAGCCTGTAGTTTCGGTATCAAAGACTATAAACATGTAAAGGCGATGGTCATTAATTCAGAGCCTCTAAAATAAGGATTCAATTGCCCCTTTCCGCATAAAGTTTTAAACATTGCCCGACAATTTTTCACAAAAAAAATTCCGAGCACAGGGCTCGGAATTTTCCATTTGGGGCATTTTAAGTTCGGGGTTTATTTAAATTTGGGGCAATTTAAATTTGGGGCGAAACCTAAAACTAACTAATCATATCAATACTTAACTTCAATCATCCCTTGGCTTACTTGAGTGGAACCAACTTGGAAGTTAAAAGTTGCTTTCATTGTTTTTAAATCACTATTGTGGCTTAAGATTGTAATCGAACCGTTGTTGGCATCCTGAGTGATCAATCCTTGAACCATGGTGGCGTTGAAACCACCTGATATTATGTTGTAATCTCCTTGCTGAACAGTAATTGGCACACGTACTATTAAAGAGGTACTTCCTTTTTGACCTTCGATAAGAAGAAAGTTACCGGTGTTGATTGTATTCACAACTACTGGGTTAAAGGTAGCCGTATCAATAAAGGCCTCAAATTTGTCGCCATTGTCAACTTCTGTTTCTGGGCCGCCTATAGCGATATCCACAAACATACCGTTATTCACTTCTACAGTATCGATTCCAGGAAGAACAGCAGTAAAGCTAAAACGTCCGTTTATTGTACCACAAGGAACACAACGATCGGTAATTTCAACAAAACCATTGCCTGTACCTTCAGTAGAGTATACGTTTCCATGAACATCTGTATAAGTGGCGTAGTGACTAGAATTTCCTCCCAATTGAAAATTGTCGGAAGTAGTATTGCCTAAGTGAATTGTAATCACTCGACTATCAGATGAAGTTTGGATATCAACACTTCCATCCTCATTAACATCACTTGTAGCGTATAAAGCATTGAAAGCAACATTATCTACCGTAGCCTGGATAGACGTTTGATTGTCTTGAACATTTTCACAGCTAGTTAATGTTACTAGAGCAAAGACGAATAAAAGGATAAATCTTTTGATGATTTGTGAGATTTTGAAGGTCGTATTTTGAACTTGTGTATTCATTTTTTATCGCTGTAGATTTCTGTTGTTTTTCATCTACGGTGTAAAATTGCGATAAAAAACTCTATTATACCGATTAAATACACTTTTATTCGATGAAATACGCAATATTTTAACATTTGACGCCTTTTTTCAATAAAATTTTATGTATTTCAGCTAAATTAAATGCATTTTATCGATGTTTTGAGGTCAAAAATATCGCCATTTTGACATCAAGTTGTTGCGATAATTATTCAATACACGATTTAGATCCTTCAGTGGAATAATCTTTTGTTTAATTGTCCTTTGCCTTGTATTGATTATTAATTGAGAAAGCACATCAAATAAAAAGTCCGACATCTTGTGTCGGACTTTTTATCATCATCCATTATAGGACTGTAATTATTGACATTAACTTAATTGTGATGCCGGAGCAATTATTAGAACAATTTAAAGACACCACGAGTTACTTTAAAGTCAGCGGTTTGAAAATTAAAAGTTCCGTTAATGTTTCCTGTATCAGCTGTGTGGTTCAATACCGTCATAGAGCCAAATGAAATTTGCTGGGTTTGACCATTTATCGTTACAGAGGCCGAATAATCGATAGATAAACCAATAGAGGCGCCAAGGTTGTAATCGCCATTTACGATATCAGCAGGCATTTGAAGGATAATTGAATTTCCAGCTTTTTCTCCTTCAAAAATTAGTTGATCTCCCGTTTCGATGGCCTGAAAATCTTCAGCTCTAAAATAAGATCCATTTACATAAGCCGTAAATGTAAATCGGCTTTCGATTGGATCTTCATCAGCACGGCCTAGTTCAGCGTCGCTAATCAAAGACAATTCATTTGTAGTCGGGCTCTCTACAAAATCAGCAGTTTCACAACTGGCAAAGACGAATAATGATAAAACAAAAAGTAGGTTAAAAGTTTTCTTAGTGTTTGGGGCTTTTAAAATTTATTTATTAGTTAATAGCGTTATTCATAGTATTAATGAATCACATGGCAAATATACAAAAACATCATATTTCAACGATTAAAAGCATTTATTATCGATAAAATGCATTTAATTTTAATATTCCTTAAAATTTTCAACCTCAATTCTCAGGTGAATTAGCCGAAATCATTATTTATTATATAAATATATAGGTAGCACCTCGCCCAACTAACAAACAGCATAGGGCAATGATCAAAAAAATAATTTTTTACTTCTGTTTCAAGAAAAAAGTACTTGACCACTATTTTATTGTTAAAAAAGAATAACTTTGCCGCCTCTAAAAAATTATAACCGAGGTCGCGTACCTCAAAAATTAATTCTTATGCCAGTAAAAATTAGACTTCAACGTCACGGTAAAAAAGGAAAACCATTCTTCTGGATTGTCGCAGCAGACAGCAGAGCAAAAAGAGATGGACGTTTCCTTGAAAAATTAGGAACTTACAATCCGAACACCAACCCAGCAACTATCGACATCAACATCGATAATTCAGTTCAGTGGTTACAAAACGGCGCACAGCCTACCGACACAGCTCGTGCCATTTTGTCTTATAAAGGAGTATTGCTCAAAAAGCACCTTCTAGAAGGGGTGAAAAAAGGAGCTCTAACTCAGGAACAAGCCGAAGAAAAATTCTCTGCTTGGGTTACTGAGAAGGACCAGGCTGTGAACAGCAAGAAAAACCAACTTGCCGATGACAAAGCAAAAGCAAAGGCTGAAGCTTTAAAAGCCGAGGAAGCAGTGAACAAGGCGCGCATTGCCGCTGCTGAAGAGGCTGCTGCTGAAGCCATCGCTGAGGAATCTGCTGAGGCAGCTGAAGAAGCTACTGAAGAAGCTACTGAAGAAGCTGCTACTGAGGAGTCAGCTGAGGCTGTTGAAGCCACTCAAGAAACCACTGCTGAAGCAACTCAAGAAAGCGCTTCAGCTCAGGAAGAAGAGTAATTTCTTTTTGATGGACCACAAGGATCACTTCTTCGTTGGTAAAATCGTCAAAAAATTCAGTTTTAAAGGCGTCTTACTTGTTAAGTTAGACACTGATAATCCGGAAGAATTTATAGATATGGAATCAGTATTCGTTGATCTCAACGGAACACTGATTCCATTTTTTATTGAAGAATTAGCCTTACACAAATCAGAGCTCCTGCGCGTACAGTTTGAAGATGTTTATGACGAACAAACAGCTGATTCCTTAATTGGTTGTGACCTTTATCTTCCTCTAAATTTGCTGCCAAAACTTACAGGAAACAAATTCTATTACCACGAAATCATCGGATTTACGGTAATGGACCAAACCCATGGCAATATTGGACAAATCACTGGGGTCAATGACCAAACAGCCCAAGCCTTATTCAAAATAAGTTACCAAGGCAAAGAAATATTGATTCCTGTGATCGATGAATTTATTCTTTCCGTAGACAGAGCGCATAAAACCATAACCGTCAAAACTCCAGACGGGCTACTAGAGCTTTACCTCTAATGAATGCCTCTTATTTTCAGTTCAAACAATTCGGTGTATCTCAAGATCGCTGCGCCATGAAAGTCGGCACAGACGGTGTTCTGCTGGGCGCATGGGTCCATGTAGATCACAACCAAAGTCGAATTCTCGATAT
This sequence comes from Candidatus Rokuibacteriota bacterium, assembly GCA_900299425.1. GTDB lineage: Bacteria > Bacteroidota > Bacteroidia > Flavobacteriales > Flavobacteriaceae > BACL21. The sequence continues at coordinate 45,454 of OMJU01000060.1, read as the reverse complement.
AGGAAGCGGCACTGGAGTAATTGCACTGATGTTGGCACAACGATGCCCTAAAGCAGAAATAGATGGCGTTGAATTAGACGCGGAGGCCTTCGAACAATGTGTAGAAAATTTTGAACAAAGTCCATGGGACATAAATCTATTTAACTACCACATCAGTTTTCAAGAATTTGCCAGTGAAATTGAGGATAAATACGATCTGATTGTCAGCAATCCACCGTTCTTTGACCACCCAGACAGCCCCGATAATAGCAGAAAATTAGCACGCGATAAGTCTGCACTCCCGCTTGACGCCTTGATCAGTGGCGCTGCTGAGCTCCTGTCTAAGGAGGGAAGACTGGCCCTTGTGCTTCCGGCAACTGAAGAACAATACCTAAAAGATCTGTTTCAAAAACATAATTTTGTTTTGTTGAGAATGACCAAGGTCCGCGGCAATGACCAAAGTCAAGTCAAAAGAATCCTCATCGAATGTCAAAAAGCGAAGTCCGAAAATACGTCGTATGATACTGTTATTGACGAGTTAATTATTGAGCGACAAAGACATACATATACAGAACAATACAAAGCGCTAGTGCGTGAATTTTACCTTAAAATGTAGGCCAATCCACAGGGTCTTGTTAAATTTGTATCACCAAAATTAGACCGTATGAAGCCTGATTTGTTTGAAGCACCAGATTATTACAATCTTGATGATTTACTGACCGAAGAACACAAGCTAATTAGAGATGCAGCGCGCGCTTGGGTCAAACGCGATGTTTCCCCGATTATAGAGGATGCAGCACAAAAAGCTGAATTTCCAAAATCCATTATTCCGGGCTTAGCGGAAATCGGCGCCTTTGGACCTTATATACCAGAAGAATACGGCGGAGCAGGGCTTGATCAAATCGCCTACGGGCTTATCATGCAAGAAATTGAGCGTGGAGATAGTGGCGTGCGCAGTACTGCCTCAGTGCAATCTTCGCTTGTTATGTATCCCATATGGAAGTACGGAAACGAACAGCAGCGTCAGAAATACCTGCCAAAACTCGCCACTGGAGAGTGGATGGGGTCATTTGGACTTACAGAACCTGATTTTGGCAGCAATCCAGGCGGCATGGTCACTAATTTTAAAGACAAAGGAGACCATTACTTGCTCAACGGAGCCAAATTATGGATCTCAAACTCGCCATTTTGCGATGTTGCGGTTGTTTGGGCCAAAGACGAATCAGGACGAATCCATGGATTGATTGTAGAGCGTGGTATGGATGGGTTTACAACACCTGAAACGCACAACAAATGGTCTTTGCGCGCCTCGGCGACAGGAGAGCTCCTTTTTCAAGACGTGAAGGTGCCTAAAGAAAATTTACTGCCGAACAAATCGGGCTTAGGGGCACCTCTAGGGTGTTTAGACTCTGCACGATTTGGCATTGCCTGGGGAGCAATCGGCGCGGCTATGGACTGTTATGATACTGCCCTGAGATATGCCAAAGAGCGGATTCAGTTTGGCAAGCCTATTGCGGCCTTCCAATTACAACAAAAGAAACTCGCCGAAATGATAACTGAAATAACCAAGGCACAACTTTTAGCATTTCGTCTGGGTCAATTAAAAGAAGAAGGGCGAGCTAGCTCAGCACAAATATCTATGGCAAAACGCAATAATGTTGCCATGGCTTTGAATATTGCGCGCGAAGCCCGTCAAATATTAGGAGGAATGGGGATTACTGGTGAATATTCGATTATGCGCCACATGATGAACCTTGAGAGTGTCATTACCTATGAGGGAACACATGACATTCACCTTTTGATTACAGGCCTCGACATCACTGGCGAAAACGCTTTCAAATAAGTACATCAAAAAAATCAATAACAAAGGCTTTTTCTCTTGAGAAAAGGCCTTTACTTTTGCAACAAAAAGCGCTATGATTCAGCAGGTACTGCGTAAGATAGGACCCTTACAAGAGGAAATTGTAAACCATAAACTTTATAACAATATTCAAAATCCATCAGACCTGCAGCGTTTTATGGAGCACCATATTTTTGCTGTATGGGATTTTATGTCGCTACTCAAGGCACTTCAAATTAAACTCACTGGCACAACCTTGCCTTGGGTTCCTGTAGGTGATCCAGAAATTCGCTATTTGATCAATGAAATCGTTTTGGCTGAAGAGACCGATTTAGACATCGATGGAAAAAGAAGAAGCCACTTTGAAATGTACCTAAACGCCATGGCAGATGCTGGCGCCTCAACAAAAGAAATTGATAGTTTCATAGAAAAAATCAACCAAGGACAACCTTGGTATCAGGCCGTGGTAAACCTAGATTTATCAGAGTCCGTTAGAGCATTCTTGCATTTTACTTTTTCTGTAATTGATTCTAATGAGCCACATAAGATTGCAGCTGCCTTCACTTTTGGCCGAGAAGACCTGATTCCTCAGATGTTTACATCCATTATTCTTTCGATTCAACGCAAGTTTCCTCAAGAGAATTTGACCGGATTCCACCATTATTTCCAACGTCACATAGAGTTAGATGATGACACTCATGGTCCACTTGCCTTAAAAATGATTCAAGAATTATGCGGTGATGATCCGCAAAAATGGGAGGAAGTTACTCAGACCGCCCTTGAGGCCCTCAGCTACAGAAAAAGATTATGGGATGGGGTATTAGCGGAAATTCAACTTGCTTAAACCCATCAATTAGCTTAAGGCCCGAATCCTCAAGGTCAAACCACGTTCAAGCATTAAGATTCTGGCGCTAGGGTGACTCTGAGTCCCTCTAAATCTGGAGTAATAAATACTTGACACCCCAATCGAGAATTTTCTTTTACATAAAAGGCTTCTGCCAACATTGCGCGTTCATAGTCATTTTGTTCTGGAAGAGGGTGATCGCTCGTAATGTAGCTTTGGCATGAAGCGCACATCGCCATACCACCACAAACGCCAATTGTGCCCTCTGGAGCTAAATCATAAGCACGCACGACCTCCATCAGATTCATATTCATGTCTGTGGGGGCTGTAATTTCGTGTGTTTGACCGTCGCGATCAGTGATAAAAAGCGTGATGACTTGGGCCATAAATAATCGATTATTCTATTGATTTAATGACCGCCTTTGGGGCTTCTTTCTTAGTACCATCAAATCCTTCCACACCCCCTACCGTAGTATATTTCATCACATAGCGACGATCCGGATAAATGCGCTTATATGCGCTTTGACACATAAGTGTGGCTTCGTGAAAACCACAAAGAATAAGTTTGAGCTTACCGGGATAAGTGTTGACATCCCCAATAGCATAGACCCCGGGAATATTGGTTTGATAATCTAAAGCATTATCCACTTTGATAGCGTTTTTTTCTATCTCAAGCCCCCATTCTGCTATAGGCCCTAGCTTAGGCGCTAGGCCAAAAAGAGGGATAAAAGCTTGACACTCTAAAGTTTGTACCTCTTGATCGACTTGAATCTGCAGCGCACTTAAAGATTCCTCTCCAATTAGCCCAATAACTTCCCCTGGGGTAATCAGTCGGATTTTTCCTTGATTTTTGAGTTCTTGTGCCTTTTCGACACTGTCTAGTGCCCCTCGGAATTCATTGCGTCGGTGCACTAATGTCACGGAAGCCGCAACATCTGATAAAAATATACTCCAATCCAAGGCAGAATCACCTCCACCAGCAATTACCACATGCTTATCGCGGTACTGTTCTGGGTTTTTAATAAAATAAGCTACGCCTTTTCCCTCGTACTGAGCGAGATTGTCGATAGGTGGTTTGCGTGGCTCAAAGCTCCCCAAGCCTCCGGCGATCGCTACAACGGGAGCGCTGTGCCTTGTCCCTTGATCAGTGGTAACCACAAAGCTTCCATCTTCTTGCTTTTCGAGGGTCTCTGCTCGTTCTCCCAGCGTAAAACCTGGCGAAAACGGCGCAATTTGCTCCATGAGCCGATCGGTTAAATCTCCAGCGAGGATCTCAGGATAAGCAGGAATATCGTAAATGGGTTTTTTGGGATAAATCTCACTACACTGACCACCTGGTTGCGGTAATGCGTCGATTAAATGGCATTTGAGTTTTAGTAATCCTGCTTCAAATACAGTAAACAAACCTGTAGGCCCTGCCCCAATAATTAATATATCTGATTTTATCACGAACTACTATTTTAAACGCCAAATTAATACACTATGTTTCTTTGGTCAATGACAAAAGTCATCTCCTATTTTGGAACCAAAAAAGTCAAATATTCACAACCTCTTTAATTTCTGGAGCAAATTTTTTAATGGTCATGGCCACACCACTTTTTAAGGTCATTTGATTGACAGAGCAATCCACGCAAGCCCCTTCCAGTCTTACCACTACTTTGTCATGCTCGACAGAAACTAGAGCAATATCCCCTCCGTCATTTTGCAAAAACGGACGAATTTCTGCCAAGGCCTGCTCAATTCTTTCAGTTAATGATGCTTGACTCATTTCTTTGATTTTACAGCGCTACATCCCGCCATTGTTGTTATTTTAATCGCTTCAGTCGGCGGCAAATCTTCATTTCGACGCACCGTTTGCTCCACTACCGCGCGGGTCATACTAACGAAGGCCTCAGCGGCAGGCGTCTCATTCTGCAGCGCCGCCGGGCGACCTACGTCTCCAGATTCGCGTATGCTTTGCACTAATGGAATCTCTCCTAAAAACTCTACCTCTAAATCCTCAGCCAAATGCCGTGCACCGCTTTGTCCGAAAATATAATACTTGTTATTGGGCAATTCTGCCGGGGTGAAGTAGGCCATATTTTCTACGATACCAAGTACAGGTACCTGAATGTGTTCTTGCGCGAACATAGCCACTCCTTTTCGCGCGTCTGCCAGCGCCACATTTTGAGGTGTGCTTACAACGACAGCCCCTGTGATGGGCAAGGATTGCATGATGCTCAAATGAATATCTCCTGTTCCTGGAGGCAAATCAATGAGCAAGAAATCTAATTCGCCCCAAGCCGCATCAAATATCATTTGATTCAGCGCCTTGGCAGCCATTGGGCCACGCCAGATTACGGCTTGATTTGGTTGAGTGAAAAACCCTATGGACAAAATTTTTACTCCATATTGCTCGATAGGTTGCATCTTACTTTTACCCTCTACCTCAACAGACAGTGGACGTGCCCCCGCAACATCAAACATTATTGGAATGGAAGGCCCATAAATATCGGCATCAAGCACCCCTACTTTAAAACCCATTTCGGCCAAGGTAATGGCCAAATTTGCTGTAACTGTGGACTTGCCCACACCCCCTTTACCTGAGGCCACGGCCACAATATTTTGAATTCCTTTAATGGGCTTTCCCTTGATCAGGGCAGGACCCTGAGCAGGAGCAGGGGGAACACTGATATTAATGGTTGGAGAAATTTCTGGCCCAAAAGCCTCTTCAAGCGCTTGGGTAATGTCCGCCACAACTCGTTTTTTAATATGTAAAGCCGGCGTTTTTAGACTTAAATCAATGACCACTTCACGGCCAAAAATATTGATATTAGTCACTGCACCGCTTTGACTGATACTTTGTCCCTCTCCAGGTAATGTAAGTCGGTCTAAAACGTCAATTATGTCCTTTTTCTGCATGGCCATAGCCGTATTTAGAATTATTCTAAAGGGCAAATATACCGAGAAAATTGGTCTTTACATAGTGCTTTTACTGCATGTTTTAAACGATAAAACTACAGTGTTGCAACGGTAAATAACCCTGAAGGCTGCTCTTTAGTTAAGGGGTTTTGGACGCCAAAGTAGGCGATCAAAGTCAAGTACACAATCGTCTTCGACCATGATGCCTTCTTCAATCAACAAACGCTGCATGGTGTCCTTTCCAGGAAAGTGATGTTTTCCGGTAAGCATGCCGTTGCGATTAACGACTCTATGCGCTGGAACATCCAGCAGGTTGTGCGACGCATTCATAGCATAACCTACCGTTCTGGCAGATTGTGGTGCTCCAATGGCCTTTGCTATTGCCCCATAAGTGCAAACCCGCCCATAAGGTATCATTCGAACAACCTTATAAACACGCTCAAAAAAATCGTTCTTATCGAGTTTTATAGACGCTGCCATATGCGGATTACTGTAATTAAGGATATTAATGCAGTTAAGGCCCCTAGAAGATAGTTGACATTAAATCCAAAAGTTCCTATGGGCAAACGGCGACGAAAAAAATAAATATAAAGCATCAACATGCTAAAAGTTCCCAATCCAGAACCCAAAATAGCCCATCCGATGATCAAAGGGTCAAAAAAGAACCACCCAAAGGCACTAAAACTAATACTGATATAGACCCAATATGGAATCGGAAGTAAATTTAACATCGATAAAAGAACACCGAAAAGAAACCTATTGGCTTTGGATCTTTTTACGCCTTTAGGAATTTCCCGTCGACTGTCTTTAGCCAATAGAAAGAAATAAAAAGTCAGGGCCAAGAAAATACCCAGTGCCACTTTTTGAAGTAAATCAAGAACCTCAGGGTGACGCTCCAAATATTGTGCAAACAAAAGGCCAACTCCTGTTTGAATACATACCACAAGTAGGACCCCAGCGCTGAAAATTAGGGCTGGCTTGCGCCCTTGTTTGACACCGATTTTTGCAGCGGTCATATTCAATAACCCTGGAGGAATCAGACCGACAAAAGCCGCAAGATAACCCACTAAAAAATTGATCAATGCGCCCATATATCGATTTAGGTAAATAATTTGCCCATTAAAATTAAGCATTAGAGCCCGCCTAACGAAAAACTCAGGTAGGTTATTTTCTTATCTTGGGCTAAATACTGAGATTCGTAAAAGGTTTGGACTTGGGTAACGACCTGGGGAGATCCAGTGGTTCCATAAACATCGTGTTGGGCAAAGTGAATTTCTTGGCTAAGTCCATGCAAGATGCCAAGGGTATACCCGTGCATGAATTCACTGTCTGTTTTCAAGTGCACCAGACCATCAGGACGAAGCACCTGCTGATAACGTTCGAGAAATTCACGATTAGTCAAGCGATGTTTAGTGCGTTTATATTTTATCTGAGGATCAGGAAATGTGATCCAAATTTCATCGATTTCACCAGGAGCAAAACAGTGGGTCAACAATTCTATTTGTATGCGTAAAAATCCCACATTACTGAGATTTTCGGCTAAGGCAGTCTTTGCTCCCCGCCAAAAACGCGCCCCCTTTATATCAATCCCGATATAGTTTTTTTCCGTATCGCGACGGGCTAGTGCCAGAGTATACTCGCCTTTACCACATCCAAGTTCTAAAACTATGGGCTTGTCATTCTTAAAAAAAGAAGAGCGCCATTGCCCTTTTAACTCAAATTTATCAGCCAAAAGCTCATCGCGCTTGGGCTGAATGACATTGTTAAAGGTTTCGTTTTCTCGAAATCTTTTGAGCTTATTTTTACTTCCCACAACGGTACTTTAATTATTTGGTAAAATTACAATAATATACCCGTGTAGGATTATAGTCTACTTTTGTTTTCATGAAAGAGACCCAATATAAGTTTAAAGCAAACCAAAAAAGTGGAGTGATTTTAGTCGCTCCATTGAATTGGGGTCTTGGTCATGCCACGCGCTGTATTCCAATCATACGAAAGCTCAAAAAACAAGGTTATAAGGTAGTCATTGCCTCGGACAAAGGAGCCTTGACCCTGCTCAAGCAAGAATTTCCAGAACTTCCAGCTGAATCCTTACCTGCCTATAATATTAGCTACACTAAAGAGGTGAAATGGTTCAAATGGAGACTGCTGATGCAAATTCCTAACATTGTCAAGGTCATGCGAGCTGAATCCAAGGTCACACAAGCATTGATTGAAAAATACGGCATTACGGGTATCATCAGCGACAATCGATTTGGGGTGCGCAATCAAAGCATTCCTTGTGTTTTTATCACTCATCAAATTCAAGTGCTCAGTGGCTGGTCCACCCCGATTACCAGTTGGATTCATAAACGAATTATCAAACGCTTTGACCAATGTTGGGTCCCGGATTATCAGGGTGAGGACGCGTTAAGTGGAATGCTGAGTAATGACCCGAACTTTAAATTTCATACAGCCTACTTTGGGCCCATTAGTCGGATGAAAAAACAAAATCTTGAGGTGACTATTGATATCCTTGTTTTACTCTCCGGACCAGAACCTCAGCGCAGTATGCTCGAGGAAATCATGCGCGATAAATTCAAAAACTACGAGAAAAAGGTAGTTATGGTATGTGGCCTTGTGCAGGACAAACAGACGGTTGCAATGATCGATGGTATTCAAATTTTTAATTTTCTTACTTCCAACGCACTCGAGAAACTCATCAATCAAAGTAAACTAGTTATTTCTCGTTCCGGCTACACAACAGTAATGGATTTGGCCAAAACAAATACCCCTGCTTTTTTTATTCCGACACCCGGCCAATATGAACAAGAGTATTTAGCCCAGCGCCTGAGTCAAAATTTGATTGCCCCCTATTGTGAGCAGTCCATGTTTGACCCAATTCTTTTGAAACAGGTTAAGGATTATGAAGGATGGCCTGTGACCGCGCAAAAGGAAAAATTAAGTGCTCTATTTAGCGTATTCGAGGGTAAAGGAAAATTCTGAGCCCACCCCAAACTGGCTTTCTACGTAAATTTTCTCGTTATGAGCCTCGATTAAGTGTTTTACAATCGCCAGCCCAAGACCACTGCCACCTACCGCCCTTGAGCCACTTTTATCCACGCGATAGAATCGCTCAAAAAGTCGACCAAGATGTTTTTGTTCGACGCCTTCACCATTGTCAGTTACTCGGATCAAACATCTGTTTTTATTTAGATGATCCACAGCTACTTCTGTCGTTCCAGAGTTTTTGCCATATTTGATTGAATTGTCAATAAGATTGGTTAAAACCTGTTGTATACGCTCACGATCAGCATAGACCATAATGCTGTCTTTATATTCTTTATTAAAAACCAAAGACAACTCTTTGCCTTGAGCCTTCATTTCTAAAAGGTCAAAGGCGTTTTGAATGAGCTCTATAATATTAAATGATTCACGCTCAAGGGTTAAACCTCCCATTTCGATTTTGGTGATCATGTCCAAATCCTTTACGATATAAATAAGACGTTCGACTGCCTTATTCGCCCGTTGCAAATATTTCTTGCGCACCAATTTATCCTTCATCGCACCGTCAAGAAGGGTTAAAATATAGCCTTGAACCGTAAAAAGTGGCGTCTTTAGTTCATGAGCCACATTCCCCATAAATTCACGACGATACGCCTCTCTGTCTTTAAGTGTGGCCAATTCCATTTGTCGGTTTTCGGTAAAGCGGTCTACCTCTTGAGTCAAAGCATTTAGATCGGTCGTGATCGGCGAACGATCACCTTGGGTTTGCTCCAAACCTTGAACATCTTGGTATATTTTTCTTATTTGACGATAAATCAGGCGTTGTGCATAATAGCGGATGAGGATAAATCCAGACAACAATAGGACTAGACCAAAAACCAGACAAAGCCATAAATAACCCATCAAATCAAGGCTGTAATGAAACACCTCGGCAATAGCATAGTACAAGACCAGGGCAAAAAAAATAGCCATAATCGTGATTATGGCTGCCAATTTTAGGGCAAATTTGGTTGTTTGTGATTTAGGCGCAACCATTACTCCACAAACTTATAGCCGACGCCTTTCACTGTCTTAAATCGATCATCCCCAATTTTCTCTCGCAATTTGCGAATATGTACGTCTATGGTTCGTCCACCCACAATGACTTCATTGCCCCATACCACATCTAAAATTTCTTCGCGCTTAAACACTTTACCCGGCTTAGAGGCCAAAAGTGCTAGAAGCTCAAACTCTTTGCGCGGAAGCAGCATTTCTTTTTTGTCTTTGATGATTTTGTACTCCTCGCGATTGATGATCAAATTGCCTAATTTCAGATTTTCAGGCTCTTCATTTACTTCTTTAAATCGGCGCAATAGAGCTTTTACTTTACTGACCAGTACTTTGGGCTTCACTGGTTTTGTGATGTAATCATCCGCCCCTGCTTCAAAACCAGCAAGTTGTGAATAATCTTCACCCCGAGCAGTCAAAAAAGTAATCACGCTCTCGGAGAGTTCCGGCATGGCACGAAGTTTTTCACAAGCTTCTATCCCATCCATTTCGGGCATCATAACATCGAGTATGATCAATTGGGGCTTGTGTTTTTTGGCTTGATCTAAGGCACGCAATCCGTTCTCTGCGGTAACCACTATGTAGCCTTCTTGGGATAGATTATAACCGACAATTTCCAGAATATCCGGCTCGTCGTCGACCAGCAAAATTGTGATGTCTTTTTTCTTCATGACCTTTACAGGAGAATAATGTTAAAGATACATTTTATTGCATGCTGGGTCAAATTTAGTCTAATTATTAACTATAAGGTAACATAAGCCTGATTTAACCGCGTATTTATAAATACCCTCTTTTGATTTAAGCATTCGTAATATCTGCTTTAGGGAAACATAAATTCCTGAATTAAATTAGCTCGAGCATTTATTACAGCAGTAAAATACTCCTCTACACGCTGCAGCTTCCCAAATGCACTTTTAGCTCCTCATTAAATATCACTAAAAACACTAAAAATCATGAAAAAACATGTATTAAGTGGGCTTTGTCTTATTATGGCTGTAGCAGGACAGGCTCAAGAATTATTTATCGCAGATTTCGAGCAACAGCCCATCTACAATAGCCTTTATTTTGACCTAGAGGATCCTAATTTGGCACATCCTTTAATAAACAATTCCGACCAACCAATACTCAATGTTGCCCCTGATGCCAATCACTTGGGCTATAGTGCCTATTACACACCCTATGACGATCCAAGCACGGGACTCAGCGATGGAGATCAAGTAGGCATTACCGATGATACTGCCACCGTCGGGACTTTTTATGAAGGAACTCAAGGTTATGTTTTAAGTGATATTGATGGCAATTTCACCCTTAATTTTACAGAGGTGCCACTGCAACAATGGACTCAGGCCATGGTGTCTTGTAGCCTTTTTATTAAGGAATCAACCTATGAGGGCGATGGAACACAGAATACAGCAAGCTCAGATCGCATTGCCATTTATGTTTCAAATCCCGATAAGGGTGCAAAAATTGATTTACTCGACACCACTGGGCACGATATTGATGCACTCGATATTGAAGGACGATGGCTAAATCTCAGCGCACAAATTCCGGGATTCGATCGTGCTCAGCTGGTTATTGAAGCAAGAAACAATGCCAGCAATGAGGCCTTTTACATAGATGACATCAGATTTGAAGGACAATTAAGTGTTTCAGATTTTTCAGAGACACAATCAGTGGCTATACCCAATCCTATGGAACACAATTTTTCATTACTGCGCCGCCCTGCCCGGTTAAAAGAAATTTACATCCAAAACATATTTGGACGCATTGTATGGCGGGGTGTTACCCGGCAAAACACCTGGGAAGTAACAGAGCTCAACAGTGGTCTTTATTTTTTAAATATTGCTCAGGACCATAAAACATGGACCCAGAAGATTATTAAAAAATAAAGGGAGGACTTGGGCTTTTTTTAACGAGCATTTGCCTCAATATTCCCTATTTTTGGGCATGACCCTAATCGAGCAACTAAAAGAGCGCATTTTTCTGCCCTTGTCATTTCAAGAATTCGACGAAATCGCCTTAAGCCTGTTCGAAGAGCAATATTACAAGGTACCCCCTTATAAAACCTATTGCGATTTGTTAGGGAAAACGCCAGAAAAAATAGAGGGTGTCGGGCAGATTCCGTTTCTACCCATAGGATTTTTTAAAACACATAAAATATTACACCAAAATGCCCTTGCTGAAGAAAAATTTCTCTCCAGTGGCACCACAGGGACCACCCCAAGTGTTCATTACGTCCCTGATTTAAAGTTTTATGAGCGTTGTTTTAAGCAGGCATTTACACGAATCTATGGGCCGGTAGAACAATATGTCGTCTTGGCCCTTTTGCCGTCTTACTTAGAGCGCACGGGTTCCTCTTTGGTGTATATGGCAAACGCTCTTATCCAGGCGTCTGGACATCCCAGCAGTGGGTTTTATTTAGACCAACTGCAGGATCTACGCGCGCTGATGCACAAATTGAGTGCTGCTGGACAGCGCATATTACTTTTAGGGGTCTCTTATGCGCTGCTTGACTTGGCGCAATTAGGTCCTTGGGAACTCCCCCAGAGCACCATTATTATGGAAACTGGAGGCATGAAAGGCAAAAGGGCAGAATGGACCAAGGCAGCGTTACATCAGGAGCTCTCCAAAAAATTTGGATTGACCCAAATTCACAGTGAATACGGAATGACTGAATTAATGTCCCAAGCCTACGCCACTAAAGAGGGTAAATTCATAACACCGCCATGGATGCGCGTCCTTACAAGGGACCCTGAAGACCCGATGACCCTAATACAGGAGCGGACCGGGGGTATCAACATCATCGATTTGGCCAATGTCTATTCTTGTGCCTTTATAGCAACGCAAGATTTAGGCAAAACCCAAGGCGATGGACATTTTTCACTTTTAGGTCGTTTTGATCACAGTGATATTCGCGGGTGTAATTTATTACTTGAGGCATGAGTAAGACTATAAATAATAGTTCTTTTGGGTCTCGCGTCTTGGTTGTTGTGATGGGTGTTTTAATACTGCGCAGTCTTATTGCACTTGTGCATCGCACTGTTCAAAATAATACCGACAACAACCTTCCTAGCAATACAGAACAAATATGGATTGAAAAAGACCAAGATAGTGTGCTTGTATTCAGACATGGTCGCGCTTGGCGCAATAATTACGGGACCCCATATCAGACAAAACTCACAGTTCGAAGTGCAGATGTCACTCAAGCCATCCTATCACATAAATCGATGAATCCGGAGGGATTAACCAGTTTTTGGGGGGAACTCTATGCCCAAATGGCGTTAGAGAGTGGACCAAAACTCGATTTAATTTTAGATGCCTTTTATCAGATTTATCAGCAGCAACCTATGTCGGCAGAGCTATTTGCAGAAATGGTCGTGAGTTGTATCCAAAACATTCCATATGCCTTAGTTTTTAAGGAGGCCTGTCAAGACCCTGAGCAGTACCAAGATTGGATCCAAGAATTGCTCAGAGAATGCCCTGATTGTTGCCTCGGTGATCAGCCCTTTGGGCTTCAGACGCCCTTAGGGTTTATGCAAAATCTTAAAGGAGATTGCGACACGCGTACGGTTTTTTTATTTAGTGTTTTGAGCGCCTTTAATTATGACGTGGCAATTCTCAACAGCGATGTTTACCGCCACTCTATTTTGGGATTGAATCTCCCAGCTGCTGGGCAATACAAACTATTTCGAGGAAAAAAATATTTGGTCTGGGAAACTACAGCCCCAAATCACATTATGGGGGTTTTGCCGCCACAAATCAACAATATGAATTTTTGGGACGTAGTTTTAACCCATGCCCCTGAACTGAATTGACCACCTAATTCTTAATTTTAAAGTATGAACGCACCACTTTTTTACTTAGCCTTGTTTGAGATAATCTTTTCGCTTTTAATTAGCGTAGGCGTTATTTATGTCTCGTATGGTATCCTTAGACGAGTCTTTTTCAAACAAAATGATCTCAGCGGGAAGGACATTGCCTTTACCGTATTAACCGCTGGTCTAGTGCTGAGTATAGGGCTGATTCTAAGTGAAATATTGCCACAGATTACCCAGGTAGTCCGCGTAGCGACCACTCAAGGCAGCAGTCCTGATTATCACACTATTGTGCTTTATGCAGCTCTTTATTTGACCATAGGGTTTTTTATCGCGCTTATGATTAACACTGCGGTTTTTGGATTATTCTCGTTACTGACCCAGGGCATTCACGAGTATCGCGAAATAAGAAACAACAATCTCGCTGTAGCACTTATTGTGGCAGTTACCATTATTAGCATCACACTCATCGTTAAGGAAAGTATTGCCGTGCTGATCAGTGCACTTTTGCCCTATCCAAATGCAACTCACTTTTTATAGCCAGAGCTTTAGAAAAATTTGCATGGGGTTTAGTCGAAAATTTATGCGACTTTCAGGATGCAATAATTCTTTTTGCCGCGTTGTAATAAAACAAACTGATTGTCAATCAAATCGTCTGGACTTATGATGTAGTGGCCATCAACTCGGGTTTTATTGACATAAATACTCTGCTGATCCAGAGCGCGACGGGCTTCTCCATTAGACTTTAAAAAGCCTGATTTTTCGACCAAAGCGGCTACAATTTCTAGACCTGAATCTATGGAATCTCGTGACACTTCTGCCTGAGGCACCCCATCAAAAACCTCTAAAAAGGTGTTGCGATCAAGACCTTTGAGCTCTTGATCCGTTGCTTTACCGAATAATATTTCAGAGGCTAAAACGGCATTCTGGTACTGGGCCTGGCCGTGTACGGTCTGCGTGACCTCTTGAGCCAATTGCTTTTGAAGGATCCTTAAATGCGGAGCCTGTTGATGTTCGTTGATTAATCCTTTTATAGTTTCGCGGTCCAAAAAGGTAAATATTTTTATGTAGCGCTGGGCATCTTCATCACTGGTATTCAGCCAATATTGGTAGAACTTGTATGCAGAAGTCCTGTTGGCGTCTAACCAAATATTGCCCCCTTCACTTTTACCAAATTTACTTCCATCACTTTTTGTGATCAAGGGGCAGGTCAAAGCATAACCCTTGGATTGGCCAATGCGCCGAATCAGTTCAGTCCCGGTAGTGATATTGCCCCATTGGTCGCTCCCGCCCATTTGAAGCGTGCAGTCATGAGTTTTGAAAAGATGCAAAAAGTCGTAGCCTTGAACCAATTGATAAGTGAATTCTGTAAAGGACATTCCATCTCCCTCTTCTCCTTTAATTCTATTTTTTACAGAATCTTTAGCCATCATGTAATTTACTGTAATGTGCTTGCCCACATCGCGGATAAAGTCCAAAAAGCTAAAAGACTTCATCCAGTCGTAATTGTTAACCAAGAGCCCCTGATTTTCGGCACCACTGTCGAAATCTAAAAATTGCGACAACTGTGTTTTAACACACTCTTGATTGTGTCTTAAGGTTTCTTCATCGAGAAGTTGACGCTCGCTGGATTTTCCAGAAGGATCTCCAATCATTCCAGTTGCGCCACCCACAAGGGCCACTGGCCGATGCCCACAGCGCTGTAGATGTGCTAAAAGCATGATGGGCACCAAATTTCCTATGTGCAAGGAATCCGCGGTAGGATCAAAGCCCACATAAGCCGATCGCATGGCCTGGTTTAAATGCTCTTCAGTATCGGGCATGACATCATGTATCATTCCTCTCCACTGCAGCTCCTTGATAAAGTTTTTCGGCATGGCGTTTTTGGTTTTGGACAAAGATAATGGCCTTATTGAAAAAACTAAAGTTCACCTGTGATTATTTCAAGCGATATCAATGAAAACTGTACCTTAGAGCTATGGTATTGGTTACTGGTGGATCAGGATTTTTAGGCGCTCATTTTTTAGCGCACTTAACCCAAAAACACGGTCGTATTCGGGCTCTTTTTCGCAATCCGAAGCGTCTGGAAAATGTGCGTGAGGTATTCACATATTACTTTGAGGACCCAAAAAGTTATTTTGACAAAATAGATTGGGTTCAATGTGATTAGAACGATATCTCAATATTAACTGAAGCCTTGAATGACATTACTGAGGTTTACCATGTGGCCGGACTCATTAATTTTGAATGGCGACGCCAGCGCGAGCTTAAAAAAACCAATACTATCGGTACGGCTAATTTAGTTAACTGTTGTTTAGCCGCAAAAGTTGAAAAACTTTGTTATATCAGCAGCATCGCTGCTTTAGGCCACAACTCGAGCGCACAAGCAGAGGATCCTTTTGAATATCCATCATTCAATGAGCCCTATGGATTGACCAAATATGGTGGTGAACTAGAAGTATTAAGAGGTGCTCAAGAGGGCTTAAAAATCCTCATATTGAGACCTGGAGTCATTCTCGGGGAGGGTTTTTGGCGCAGTGGCAGTGGTTTTCTACTGAAATTCGTCAGTACTGAGCCCAAATGGTATCCTCCAGGAGGAACCGGTTTTGTCGATGTTAAAGATGTCGTACAATTTGCCATAAGGCTTATGGAACAAGAAAATGACGCTTTATCGCTTACTTTGGTCGGACACAATATGAGTTACCTCGAGGTGCTTCAAAAAATCGGTCAAGCATTAGGCTCGACAAAACCCCCAAAATGGGCTGTTCCTCGATGGGTCGGCCTTTTAGGTCACTACCTCGATTTCTTGCGCGCTTGGATAACAGGTCGGCGACAAAAATTACCAAAAGCTTATATCGAAGCCATGTTTGAACCCTCATCATATGATGGGTGCCCCGCGGAAGTGCAAACCCAACTCAGTTATTCAGACTTAAATTCTACCCTAAGACGCATTTGCGCTCTTGCGCCTTATCGCCTCAATAATGAGCATGATAGATTGGCCAAGCAATAATTAGCGCAATGTATCGGCTGTCCATTGACTGACCGACGGAATAATGTTTTGGTTCAGGACATTTGCTTTTGCAGAATCGAGCAGCAGAGCTTTATCCTTTTTTTGTTGTTCTGCGTCAATTAGGGCTATCGAATCCAAAGATTTTTTAACTTGGTTAAGTTGCTGCTCGACACCTTCTAATATCCGCATATAAGGTTCGATTTGTGCCGCGTAATAGGCTGTGTTCTGGGCAAACTGCAAACTGTCTACACCGTACTTTGCGTATAAAATTGAGTCTAATTGTACCCCGCTCATTCGCAAAACACGATTGTTATTGCTCCTGGCTGCATTTCCGATATAGGCTTCGGTCAGTATATCGGTCATCGTTGATTCTGGGATAAGCTGCTCAGGGACTTCTGGACGCACTACGTCTTGACAACTCAAAAGCTGCGCGGCAACAACCAATATTAACAGATTCTTCAATACATAAAACAAAGGGGCTCTTGCACTGACAAAGTCGCAAGCACTTATCAACTGAGCTGAATTTATTTTGTTTTTTAAGTACCCCATCACTGATATCTATCGATTAAATAAAAGGCGCTCACCAAAGGTTCTTTGCGGAAATACACCATCGGTGTAAACCAATTGCCCATTGACCAAGGTATGCATTACGCGAGCTTGAAACACATTGCCCTCAAAAGGGGACCAACCACATTTGTATAAAATATTCGACTTGTTTACCGTCCATGGTGCATTTAGATCCACAAGGACTAAATCTGCTTTGTATCCTGGGCGGATGAATCCTCTATCCCTAATGTCAAAAAGTTTTGCAGGATTATGAGCAAATTTCTCGACTATTTTCTCCAGTGAAATAACCCCTTGATGATACAACTCGAGCAGGGCCACCAAAGCATGTTGCACCAAAGGACCGCCTGAAGGTGCGGTGGTATATTTATTAGCTTTTTCTTCCTTGGTATGCGGGGCGTGATCTGTAGCGATAACATCGATACGATCTTCCAATAGGGCCTTGCGCAATCCTGTGCGATCAGCGGCCGTTTTAACCGCAGGATTCCATTTAATTTTACTGCCTAATCGCGCATAATCCTCATCGCTGAACCATAAGTGATGGATACAGACCTCCGCCGTTATGCTTTTTTTAGCTACATCGGCATGGGCTTTAAACAGTCCAGTCTCTTTTGCGGTAGACAAGTGAAAAACATGCAAACGCGCCCCTTGTTTTTTTGCTAACTCTATAGCCCTAGAACTTGATAGATAGCATGCCTGCTCTGAGCGAATCACCGGGTGCATGGCCATCGGGATATCATCGCCGTACTTTTTAATTTGTGCCGCCAAATTTTCGCGAATTGTCCCCTCGTCCTCACAATGCACCGAAATAACCATTTTTGTATTTTTAAAAATAGCCGCCAAAACCTCCGGATCATCCACCAGCATATTTCCTGTGGAAGACCCTAGAAAAAGTTTTATGCCGGCCACTTTGGTGGCATCGGCGTGAATTAAATCCTCAAGGTTATCATTAGTACCCCCAAGCATAAATGAATAATTTGCCCAGGAACTCTCTGACGCAATGGAAAACTTTTCCTCGACCTTCTCCATGGTTGTGGCTTGTGGTACCGTGTTTGGCATTTCTATAAAGCTTGTAATTCCTCCTGCCACCGCAGCCTTAGATTCAGATTCTATAGTCGCTTTGTGGGTCAATCCAGGTTCTCTAAAATGAACTTGATCATCAATCAT
This sequence comes from Candidatus Rokuibacteriota bacterium, assembly GCA_900299425.1. Lineage (GTDB taxonomy): Bacteria > Bacteroidota > Bacteroidia > Flavobacteriales > Flavobacteriaceae > BACL21. The sequence continues at coordinate 27,302 of OMJU01000060.1, read as the reverse complement.
ACCGGGCATCAGGTATAAACCATCTGCATCAATAACTCTTGTATTTGGGGACTTCGCACTGATTGTTGCAGCCACTTCCACAATGCGATCCCCAGCCACTAAAACGTCGCAAGTCTCGATTTTCCCCTCGTTCACCATCTGTGCATTTTTAATCAATACGGATTGATTCATAGGTCTAGTCTGTTAAATAGTTTTTTAAAGCGCATGGTCAAAACCCCAAAAATAGCTTCAGAAATGATGCCCTTGGACATTTTAGAGGCCCCTCTCGTTCTATCCGTGAAAATAACGGGTATTTCTTTAATCTTAAATCCTTTTAAAAAAGCCTTGTACTTCATCTCTATCTGAAAAGCATAACCCACAAATCGAATTTGTGATAAGTTTAAGGTTTCTAGTACAGTTCTGCGGTAACAAACAAATCCGGCCGTAGTGTCCTTTATGCCCATTGAGGTGACCCATTGAACATATTTAGAAGCCCCCCAGGAAAGCAAAACGCGGCTCATCGGCCAATTCACAACATTCACCCCTGTGATGTAACGCGACCCTATTGCCAGGTCATATCCCTCCTTGGTACAACAATTATACAGACGAATCAAGTCGTTCGGGTTATGAGAAAAATCAGCATCCATTTCAAAAATCAAATCATAATCCCGCTGCAAAGCCCATTGAAAACCCGCGATATAAGCCCGGCCAAGACCTGTCTTTTCAGAGCGTCTGAGCAAATGCAGATGCTCAGTAAATTCGGACTTCAATCGCTCTACGATCTCCGCCGTTCCATCTGGAGAACCATCGTCAACCACAAGCACTGAAAAGATGCGCTGCAGTGAAAATACATTGCGCAAGAGCTTTTCAATGTTTTCTGATTCGTTAAAAGTTGGAATAATTATGAGACCTTCGGCCATTTCAAAACTTTGTCCAAAGGTACTTTTTTTTCGTTATTGGGCCCCGTCCTAAGCCAATTTGAGCCCCTAAAAAACTAAAAAATTAGCTTAATTTTATGAATTATATGGAACACTTACTCCGGGAAGATTTAAATCGAGATTGGCTATCACTGATGCTCATTGGGGCTATAGTCCTGTTGGGTATAATGCGCTATAGGTTTCCCAAACGAACTGTCGAGCTGATGTTGCTTCCCATCAATGACAAATATTTCGCCCTTGAAGGGCGTCAAAAAGGATTGAAGCATCCCTTTGATATTTCGATGTTACTGTTACAAATCATGGCCTTTGGCCTACTGCTGGTGCTAATAATGCAGCACGCAGACCCAACACGAATATCACTTGATTTTAATTTGTTTGTAAAGGCATGCCTTTTGACAAGTATCTATTTAATGGTTCGGCATGTCTTAGACTGGACCATAGGTTATGTGTTTAATTGTCAAAAACTACTGGCGACATACCGCTACCAGCGCATGAGTTTTCATCATTTGATCTCGGTGGTCGTTTTAATTCTGTTTTCAGCCTTATTTTTTGTGCGAGTATCTTTTGAGGTTATTACTCTTGTGATATCGCTATTGGTGATCTTTAGTCTTTTTGCGACCCTAATTTATGGTCTAAGACGTAATTCCACGACCTTAATTACAAACTTCTTTTATTTTATTTTGTACATTTGCGCACTTGAAATAGCACCATATGCCCTGCTGTATCAGGCAGCTAAGGCATGAGGATAAATCTTAGAGGCTTATGAAGGTGAAAACTATTTTAGTGTCCCAACCCGAACCAAAAGTTGAAAATTCTCCATATTTCGACCTAGTCGATAAACAAAAAGTCAAAATCGACTTTCGCCCATTCATCCACGTGGAAGGGGTATCTAGTAAAGATGTGCGCGCTCAAAAAGTAGATTTGAGTCATTATTCAGCTATTATTTTGACCAGTCGCAACTCGGTAGACCACTTTTTTCGCATTGCAGAAGAATTGAGGTTTAAAGTGCCAGATACTATGAAATATTTTTGCCAAAGTGAAGCTGTAGCCTATTATCTACAGAAGTACGTGGTTTATCGCAAACGCAAAATATATGTGGGCAAACGAACTTTTACCGAACTTTCGCCACTGATTAAAAAGTACAAGAACGAGAAATTTTTATTGCCTTCGTCTGATAAACTTAAACCCGAAGTACCCACGGTTTTAGACGATCTAGGAGTGCATTGGAAACAGGCTACATTCTACAAAACAGTCATCAGTGATTTATCTGACTTACGCGATGTGTACTACGATATTTTGGTGTTTTTCAGTCCGAGTGGTATAGAATCTCTATTTGAAAACTTCCCTGATTTTCAACAAAATGACACCCGTATTGCTGTATTTGGCAACACAACCATCACGGCGGCGACCACAAAAGGCTTAAGAGTGGATATCCAGGCACCTACTCCTGAGACTCCGTGAATGACTATGGCCCTAGAGCGCTATATTAAAAGCGTTAACAACAAGAAATAAGGCTTGCTTAAACCAGTGGCCCTCCAGCCATAATCTGATCGTTGGCGTAGGATTCAAACTTCTTAAAGTTCTCTTTAAACGAGTCTGCTAGTTTGTGTGCGGTCTTGTAATAAGATACGTCATTGTTCCAAGTTTTTCTTGGACTCAATACCTCTGTAGGCACACCCGGGCATACGCGGGGTTGTGACACACCAAAAATTGAGTGAATGTGATAGTTATCCTTATTTGCCTCTTCAAGGGATCCATTCATGGCCGCAGTAATCATGGCGCGTGTATACTTGAGTTTCATGCGCTGTCCTGTACCGTATGAACCGCCCGTCCAGCCCGTATTGACTAACCATACATTCACCCCAGCAGCCTGCATTTTTTCGCTGAGCATCTCGGCGTAAACCGTGGGGTGCAAGGGCATAAATGGCGCCCCAAAACAAGCTGAGAAACTCGGCACTGGTTCTACTATACCTGCTTCAGTTCCCGCGACTTTTGCTGTGTATCCGCTGATAAAATGGTACGCTGCTTGCCCTGGTGAGAGTTTAGAGATTGGAGGCAATACCCCGAAAGCATCAGCTGTCAAGAAAAATATATTTTTAGGATGCTCACCTATGGAGGGCACCTGAATGTTTGGAATATGTTCTATGGGATAACTCACACGTGTGTTTTGCGTGATTGAAATATCCCAATAATCCACAACTCCATTGGCATCCATGATAACATTTTCAAGTATCGCTCCTGGTTTGATGGCGCGATAAATGTCTGGCTCATTTTCCAAACTCAGATTAATGACTTTGGCATAACAACCACCTTCGAAGTTAAATACAGTGTCTTCTTTGGTCCAACCATGTTCGTCGTCACCGATTAAGCGACGATCCGGATCTGCCGACAGAGTAGTTTTACCTGTTCCAGAAAGTCCAAAGAAAATAGAGGTATCCCCATCAGCACCCACATTAGCAGAGCAATGCATCGGCAGAGTCTGCTGCATCACAGGCAGTATAAAGTTCAAAGCAGAAAAAATGCCTTTTTTAATTTCACCTGTATAACCAGTTCCTCCAATCAAAGCAATTTTGCGCGAAAAATTCAAAATCGCGAAATTGTGTTGTCTTGTTTTATCTCGCTGAGGATCGGCCATGAAGCCCGGTGCATTGACAATCAGCCAATCTGGGGCGAAAGACTCCAACATGCCCTGATCAGGGCGTATAAACATATTGGCAGCAAACATATTGCTCCATGGATACTCATTAATGACTCTTATGTTTAGCTTGTAATTTAGGTCAGCGCAGGCGTAGGCATCGCGAACATAAAGTTCTTTTTCACCCAGATAATCAGTGACACGATCATACAAAGCGTCAAAATCAGCAGGCTCAAAAGGAATATTTACCGGACCCCACCATACTCTATCTTGTGTTATGTCATCCTTTACGATGAATCGATCTTTTGGCGAGCGACCAGTGAACTCACCAGTATTAACCGCTAATGTGCCATTGTCTGTTTCAGCCCCCATGCCATTGTCCAGGGTTGCTTTTTGAAGTTCTTCAGGGGAAAGCTGATAATGTACCTGAGCCCCTTTGATACCATATTGATCTAGCGAAATCGATTTCGGATTAGCATTGTAGTGCATTAGTCGCGCGTTAGGTTGTGAATGCAAAAATAATTAATCCGATTCTTAATTTCGGTTAAATTAACACACTTTATGCTCTCTTTTTTACCAAAATTCCCCAACCCAAAGCGAACCATCCTAGAATAAGAAAAGCACCACCAATAGGCGTTAGAGGCCCAATAAACCCCGTGTCGAAGACCATTAAGGTGGCTGCTGACATAAGGAAAAGTGACCCTGAAAAAAACAAGATTCCCAAGCCCATAAATCGATAAATCCATGGCTTAACTCTGCTGGATATTTTATGGCTAGACCAGATGACAATAAGGACAATGAGATGAAAAACCTGATAGAAAAACCCGATTTCAAAGCGTTTGTACTCTTCCGCAGAAATGGTATTTTGGAGACCATGGGCGCCCCAGGCTCCCAATGCCACCGTCATTGCCCCCAAAAGGCTCAAAACCAGTCGATGAATTTTATCTCTGCGGTGCATTTGGTCCGATTCTAATTTTCTATATTCGTCAAAACAACTTTAGACCTTAAAACTACAAAAATTAGTCCATGCGTCATATTCTTATCATTGGGGCCGGGCGGTCTGCCACAAACCTCATTCAGTATCTTGCTCAAAAAGCTATAGCGCAACAACTTCAGATTACTGTTGCAGATTTATCCCTTGAGTCTGCCAATAAGAGTATTCAAGGTATGAATCACACAAAGGGCATTTCTTTGGACGTCACCGACCCTACACAAAGACAAGACTTGATTCAAAAACACGATCTAATTATTTCAATGCTCCCAGCGCATATGCATATGGAAGTTGCCCGAGATTGTCTAAACTTTGGCAAACACCTGGTAACGGCCTCTTATATAAGTGCAGCCATGCAGGAGCTTGACGCTGAAGCAAGGGCTAAAAATTTGGTGTTTATGAATGAATGCGGTCTAGATCCTGGCATCGACCACATGAGTGCCATGAAAGTTATCGATGAGATTAGAGATCAAGGCGGAAAAATGCTCTTATTCGAATCATTTACTGGCGGTTTGATTGCCCCAGAGAGTGACACCAATCTTTGGCATTACAAGTTTACATGGAATCCACGTAATGTCGTTTTGGCCGGACAAGGAGGAGCTGCCGAGTTCATTCAAGAAGGCACTTATAAATACATACCTTACCACCGACTTTTCAGACGCACTGAATTTTTGGACATCGAGGGTCACGGACGTTTCGAGGCCTACGCAAACAGAAACTCCTTAAAGTACCGTTCCATATACGGTCTTGAGGATATCTTGACTCTTTACCGCGGAACCATCAGACATGTTGGATTCAGTAAGGCTTGGAATATGTTTGTTCAATTGGGGATGACCGACGACAGTTATCGCATTCCTAATTCAGAAAATTTGACTTACAAAGAATTTGTCAATCTATTTTTACCCTATTCACCCACGGACTCTGTGGCCTTAAAGTTACGCCACAACCTCAAAATAGACCAGGACGACCTCATGTGGGGCAAACTCGAAGAACTCGACTTGTTTAATACTGAGAAAACCATTGGCATCCCTAATGCAAGTCCTGCCATGGCCTTGCAGAAAATTTTAATGGATCAATGGACCCTGGAACCTCAAGACAAAGACATGATTGTCATGTACCATAAATTTGGTTACGAAATCAATGGGGTGAAAAAACAAATTGACAGTAATATGGTGCTTATCGGGGACGATCAAACCAATACAGCCATGGCCAAAACTGTAGGGCTTCCTGTGGCTATTGCTGCGCTTAAAATCCTTAATGGAGTAATCAAAACCCCAGGGGTTCAATTGCCTATTGCCAAAGAGGTTTACACCTCTATTTTAGAAGAGCTAGAGCAGTACGGCGTTGTTTTTCAAGAACACCACGTTCCTTATATGGGGTATAACCCGAATAATGTCGCTGGATAATAAGCGCTTTATCGACGGTCCAAAAACATCATGATGAAATACATCAGGGTCGCCAGAGATCCAAGTGCTGCAACAACATAAGTGCGCGCAGCCCAGTTTAAGGCGTCTTCAGCACCATGCAATTCTTGTGAAGTCACCATATTATTGGTCTTTAACCAAACCAAAGCGCGTTTGCTCGCATCGAATTCCACCGGCAAAGTGATGACAGAAAATACCGTAGTGGTGGCAAACAGCAAAATACCCAATAGGAATAAGGAACTACCCAAGGCCGAACCTGAAGCCGACAAGATAAGCCCCATCATGATCACAAAGTTGGACAACTTACTGGCTACACCGACCATAGGCACGATAGAGGAACGCATAGTCAGCCAAGAATACGCCTGAGCGTGCTGAACGGCATGACCGCATTCATGAGCCGCAACCGCCGCCGCTGCAGCATTGCGCTGATGGTATACTGATTCGCTTAAATTAACTGTTTTATTCGTCGGGTTGTAATGATCCGTAAGTTGACCAGGTGTAGAAATGACTTGAACATCATAAATGCCATTGTCCTTGAGCATCTGCTCAGCGATTTCTTTACCGCTCATGCCATTGCGCAAATGCAATTTGCTGTAATGAGCAAATTTCTTTTTAAGGGTATTGCTCACCCACCAACTGGCTAAAAATATTAGCCCCGCTAAAAGATAATATCCAGACATATTTTGACTCTTATTGTTTTTGAAATTGCGACAAATCTAATGCCAAAACAATATTACTCGATTTACATGACATTCTGACTGAATCACACTAAAATCTCAAGTGAAGCATCCTGGGCCTTAACCTACTATGTTTACAATTTTGCCAGGGACCACAATGACTTTTTTAGGAGTTCCTCCTTGTAACTGAGCAATAGTGCGCTCATCAGCCATGACTGCAGCCTCGATTTGCTCCTTGGATAAATCCATGGCTAATTCGAGTGTAAATCTAGTCTTCCCATTAAAGGAAATGGGATAGGTTTTTGTGGCCTCCACCAGGTACTTTTCGTCATGCTCTGGATAAGCTACGGCAGCAATACTCTGTTTATGTCCCATCAGGGCCCAAAGTTCCTCGGCAATATGTGGCGCATAAGGAGCTATTAATACCGCTAAAGGTTCCAAGATTTCGCGCTGATTTGACTTTAATGCTGTCAATTCGTTTGCAGCAATCATAAAGGTACTGACCGAAGTGTTAAAACTAAATTCTTGAATGTCTGCGTTGACTTTTTTAATGGTTTTATGCAGGACTTTCAAAGCATCTGAACTTGGCCGCTGCTCCGAGACACAAAAGCTCTCAACATCACCGCTATGGTATAATTTCCAAAGCTTTTTTAAGAATCCGTGAACCCCAGTAATTCCTGCTGTACTCCACGGTTTTGACTGTTCTAGTGGCCCTAAAAACATCTCGTAAAGACGCAGAGTGTCAGCACCATACTGATCACAAATATCGTCTGGGTTCACCACATTGAACTTAGATTTTGACATCTTTTCGACCTCTCTTTTTACCTTAAAGGTCCCATCAGCCTCCGTGATCACCTCAGCGCTGTTGTACTCGGGACGCCAAGCCACAAATTGCTCAAGATCCAATTCATTTGTCAAAGAAACCATAGCAACATCGCAATGCACACTTTGTAGTATTTGCGCATCATAATCTTTAATCCGTCCCGCGGAAACCAATTGTTTCCCATCTGCAGAGCGGTATACAAAGGCACTCTCCCCAAGGATCATCCCTTGATTGATTAATTTTTTAAATGGCTCATCTACCCCAATAAACCCTCGGTCAAACAAGAATTTAACCCAAAACCTACTGTAGAGCAAATGTCCTGTGGCATGCTCGCTACCGCCGATGTATAGATCTACAGATCCCCAGTAATCGAGGGCCTGTGCACTGGCAAACTCAGATTGATTGTTTGGATCCATATAACGGAAGAAATACCAACTACTCCCCGCCCATCCTGGCATAGTATTCAGCTCTAATGGAAACACGGTCTTGTTGTCGATAAGCTCTTTAGCCACCACACAATGCGCCTCGGTGTCCCAAGCCCATTGATCTGCACGCCCAAGGGGCGGATCACCATCCTCGGTTGGCAAATATGCATCAACCTCAGGTAGCACAATGGGCAAATGCTCAGGATCGATCATTTGCGGCATGCCATTTTTGTAATAAACCGGAAATGGTTCGCCCCAATAGCGCTGACGACTAAATACCGCATCCCGTAATCTGTAATTAATGGTCCCATGCCCATGACCGCAATCCTCCAGTGCCTTTATTGCAGCGAGACAGGCCTGAGCATAATTTAAGCCACTCAGAAAATCGCTTTGATCAATAATGCATGGATCCTTGAGCGCATAGGCTTCATTTTCAATAGAAATGTCCTTAAAGATATTAGGGATGGGCAAATCAAAGTGTTTGGCGAAATCAAAATCACGCTGATCTCCACATGGTACGGCCATTACAGCGCCTGTACCGTAGCCCGCCAATACGTAATCTCCGATCCAAATGGGCAGCTGCACCCCGCTCAACGGATGGATCGCATAAGCCCCTGTAAACACCCCGCTTATTGTTTTTACATCGGCCATTCGCTCGCGCTCGCTACGCTGAGCGCTCGCTGTAACATAAGCTTCCACGGCCTCTTTGTGCTCGGGCGTGGTGAGCGCGGCTACTAATTCGTGCTCTGGAGCAAGGGTTAAAAAACTGACCCCAAATATAGTGTCAGGACGCGTGGTAAATACCTCGATTTGGCCCTGATGGCCTTTAATATCAAAACGGACAGAAGCCCCTTGAGAGCGACCGATCCAATGTCTTTGTGATTCTTTGAGTGGCTCTGGCCAATCAATGTTCTCTAATCCATCGAGTAAACGCTGAGCATAAGCTGTAATGCGCATACTCCATTGCTTCATTTTTTTACGCACCACAGGGTGCCCGCCACGTTCGGATACTCCGTTAACAATTTCATCATTAGCCAAAACAGTGCCCAAGGCAGGACACCAATTCACCTCAGATTCAGCCAAATAGGTCAGGCGAAATTCACTCAAAATCGTCTCCTTCTGCTCTGGGGTAAATCCCTGCCATTGTTCTGCATTAAAACTTGTCAGTTCTTCAGGCAAATTTTGCATCAAAACCGCGTTTAAATCTTCATTCAAAGCCCCGCTACCTGCTTGCTCAAAAATGGCGATCAAGTCGCTTATGGACCTGGCTTTATCCTGAACTGTATCATACCAGCTGTCGTAGAGTTGGATAAAAATCCACTGGGTCCAACGGTAATAATCGGGGTTTGAGGTGCGCACTTCGCGCTGCCAATCAAAACTAAAACCCATGCGGTCCAACTGCTCTCGATAGCGCGCAATATTTTCTTGGGTGGTCTTACTCGGATGCTGACCAGTCTGTATGGCGTATTGTTCTGCTGGCAGTCCAAAACTGTCGTAACCCTGCGGATGCAATACATTAAAGCCCTTGTGTCTCTTGTATCGCGCATAAATATCACTGGCAATGTAGCCCAGTGGATGCCCCACATGAAGTCCCGCTCCGGATGGATAAGGAAACATGTCTAGCACATAAAATTTTGGCTGGCCTACAGCGTCATTCTTAGCAGCAAAAGTTTGATTTTGAGCCCAATAATTTTGCCATTTTTCCTCGATAGAGCGGAATGTATACTTACTCATAATGCGCTGATATTAAAATCTTGGCCATTTTATATGTTGGCAAATTTAAGTCTATTGACCGAAAGAGAAAAGTTTAAACCACAGGTATTCCTTCATCGCAAAATTCCTTGTATTTTTACCCTGAATCTTCTTGTACTATGAGTCGTTCCTTCGAAAAATTTCAGAAAAGACGTTTGATCTCCTCTTACATCTCTGCCGTGGTAAGTATTGGACTTGTTTTATTCCTTTTGGGGTTTTTGGGCCTTATTCTGATCCATTCTAAAAAAGTTGCGGATCACTTTAAAGAACAGATTGCACTCACCATATTTCTCAAAGACGATGCCCGCAGTGTAGAAATCGACCAGCTGCAACAAACCATTGGTCTGGCTGGATACACAAAAAACGCCGTATTTGTCTCCAAGCAACAAGCCGCAGAAGAGCACAGCGCTCTGATCGGTGAAAATTTCATGGAATTTTTGGGTGATAACCCTTTAAAAAACAGCATTGATGTGTTTTTACTGGCCGAGTTTGTCACCTCAGAGGATATAGAAAGGATTCAAAATGAATTGATGCAAAACAGCTTTGTGGAGTCTGTTAATTACGATAAGCCTTTGATTGTCTTGCTCAACGATAACATTAAGAAAATAAGTTTTTGGGCCCTTGTGATCAGTGCCATTTTTTTGGTCATCACCATAGTGCTGATCAACAATTCTATTAGGCTTTCGGTTTACGCCAAACGCTTTACTATCAAAACGATGCAGCTTGTAGGGGCTACTAAAGGCTTTATTCGCGCACCCTTTGTGCGGCAGAGTATTTTATTTGGAACCTTTGGCGCAATCATCGCAATTTTTGGGCTATTTGGCGTCCTATGGGCGCTCAATCAATATTTTCCCGAATTGGACATAATCGGTGATGTTAAAGGTCATGTTTGGCTAGCGCTATTTGTTTTGGGCGCTGGGATCATCATCAGTGGACTGAGCACATTTTTTGCCATCAGACGCTTTCTAAACTTGCGCAGCGACGAATTGTATTACTAAAGCGTACTTTGACCAAAGAAAATGCCAAAGGGAAAAAACGTAACTTAGCGCCATTGTCTAAAACACAATTTTTTTGACCGTTATGGGGGAACAAAAAAGAAAAAAGGAACAAGCCGAATCTTCATTTGTCTTTCAAAAAAGCAATTATAAAATCATGCTGGTTGGGCTGGCCTTTATCGCATTAGGATTTATACTCATGGCAGGTGGAGGAAGCCAAAACCCTGAAGTGTTTAACCCAGAAATTTATAGTTGGCGCAGAATACGCTTAGCACCAGCACTGATTCTTATTGGATTTGCCTTAGAGGTTTACGCCATTTTGAAAACCCCAGGCAAACATCAATCATGAATTACTGGGAAGCCATCGTTTTGGCCATTATTGAAGGCTTAACAGAATTTCTGCCCGTATCTTCTACCGGGCATATGATAATTGCCTCATCTTTTTTTGGCATCGCGCAGGAAGAATTCACAAAATTATTTACCATCGCCATTCAACTCGGCACCATACTCAGTGTTGTTGTGCTTTATTTCAAGCGCTTTTTTCAGTCCATCGATTTTTATAAAAAATTATTTGTTGCCTTCTTGCCTGCTGTGGTCTTAGGACTGTTGCTCAATGACCTGATCGATCAATTACTGGAGAGCCCAGTCACGGTAGCTGTTTCTTTAATTATCGGTGGGGCTATATTGATTAAGGTAGATACGTGGTTTGGACAAGGTTCCGACACCGAGGTGAATTACCGAACCGCCTTACTGATCGGGTTTTTTCAATGCCTGGCCATGGTACCAGGTGTCTCTCGCAGTGGCGCAAGTATCGTCGGGGGGATGAGCCAAAAGCTCTCAAGAACGGCGGCGGCAGAATTCTCTTTTTTCTTGGCCGTACCCACCATGCTTGGCGCTACGGCAAAAAAATCCTTTGACTATTACCAAGCTGGATTTTCCATGACTGGGGAGCAAATTAACTTGCTTATTTTAGGTAATATCGTGGGATTTCTGGTAGCATTAATCGCCATTAAATCATTCATCACCTACCTGAGTCGCAGTGGCTTTAAGTTATTTGGTTATTACCGAGTGATTATCGGTTTAGTCTTGCTGGCTCTACACTATTTTGTACACCCGCTGAGTTTGGTCTAATGTCAGAAAATCCATATGTAAAAGGTCAAGTGATTCTGATCGACAAGCCGTTAAATTGGACCTCTTTTCAAGTGGTCAATAAAGTCAGATGGCTCATCCGCAAACAGTACGGATTGAAAAAGTTAAAAGTCGGCCACGCCGGGACTTTGGATCCCTTAGCTACAGGATTATTGATTCTGTGTACCGGCGCCATGACTAAATCCATTGAGACCTATCAGGGCCAAGAGAAAAGCTATACGGGTCGCTTGAAGCTCGGGGCAACCACCCCGAGTTATGATTTGGAGACTGAGGTGGACGCCACCTTTAAACACGAGCATATCACTGCGGAGATGATTCATGAGGCCACCGATCAATTTACGGGCAGCATTTTACAAAAACCTCCGATTTTTTCGGCCATTAAAAAAGATGGGAAACGACTCTACTCATTGGCTAGAGAGGGCAAAACCACAGAGCTGCCTGAACGCGCAATTACGATTCAATCTTTCGATATTACGGACATAGCACTGCCCGAGGTAGCCTTTGCCGTGCGCTGTAGCAAAGGGACTTATATTCGATCCTTGGCTCATGATTTCGGTGCAGCCCTTAGTAGCGGAGCGCATCTGACGGAACTAAGGCGCATAGGCATCGGTGATTTTAGCGTAGAGGAGGCAGTGAGTTTAGAAATTTTTGAGGCTTCACTAGCTTCAAATGCTGTATAGCCCCCGAGGCTTTCTAGAATTTATTGCTTACTAGAGTTTGAGGATCTGACGGTGCACCCGTCCAAAAGAACCTTCAAATTGTACCCATAAGACCCCTTGCCATTCAGGGTTTAATTCAAGGCGGTAATTGCCATGACCTTGCGGGATTTCGCCATGATAGAGCTCTTGACCTAAAACATTGTAAATAATCACCTGTATGGTCTCATGAATCTGATTGAGTCTGAATTCCACGGCTCCATTTGTTGGGTTAGGCACCGCATCTGAAATAAAGCGTCTTGAACTGAAATCTTCTATGGATAAATTCCCCACGTTAATGGTCCAAAAGCCATCAGGCGCGACCAAAGGTCGCACGAGTGTTTTGCCAGAGTTAGCCGTGGCCTGAATGTAGTAATCCACCTGACTGACGGTATTGGGCATTTGCAGATCGGCACTCCACAAATCATTTCCAATAGCAGTCATAGGCACTGCATTAAAGCTCCCTGAACCCTCACGCCAATAGACCATAGCCTCTTGTATGCCTGAACTATGCTCGATACGAGCATCGACCGACACCATCGCTCCTTGAGCTGCTTGGTCGATAGGTTGATGAACAATCCACAAAGGTTCATCCACCCCTATGGTATGCGTGATGCAGTGTATAGCCCCAAGCAGTGAAATTAAATTCTCCTCTGAATTGTCTACATCGATTCCCACAATATTATATCCAGGTAAGAGTTCCTGCCAACGCTCAAGTGCGGGGCCATCTACCTCAGGACGGTATGTAGGTACCAGTACTGTCTTATTGATAAATACCGCATTGGTAAAAGTGCGATAATAGCCCCCTGTATCGGGGTATTGTCCTGAACTACTGGGCGGGGCGGGAATCCACTCTACCTTGTAGGGCGTGCCAAAGACAGAAGGGTAGTTCGCCACAACTTCGGAGATATTGGCTTCAATCTGTGGCCCATCAGCAACTCCCGGCGGATATTGACTTACCAAAAGGGTTTCTTCGTCCAATAATTTCATATGCATGTCGATATGATGAATCACATCGTAGGGCAGGGTCGGCATTTTAATGTAACGATCAATTCCCATATAGGCGTTCATAATGCCATCGATTTCAGCCTCTGTTTTTGCACTGACCCCATAAGGATTCCCTGCTGCGTTTTCATCGAGTATGAGGTCTGAAGCAAAAGCAGTCCCCAATCCATCACTCATAAAATTACCTCCTGTATTCACTAAATCATTCGTTCCTGTATTGGTAATATAAATGGGTAAGTCAAGTAGTGAAGCGTGAGCAGAAGGCATTACGTCATCATTTGGGCGGGGTCTGTTGTAAATCCAATCAGTGATGGCACGCTCTCCAACATCATTGCTATAAACTGTATTACCCGCATAATCGCGAATCCAAATTGAGTCCCAATTCTCATTCATGAAGATGACCTGACTTAAATCAATTCCTGCTGAAGAAAGATAATTCGATACAGAAGATTGGTTTTGTGTAGTGATGATCACTTTACATTCGTTAACTGCAGCAGCCACAATTTGGCGCAAAATGTTTTGGAAGTTAGACTCCCAAGTGATTACTAAATACTCGACTTCTTCCCATTCGGCCATGGCTCTTACTGGCTCTGTGGGTGGGTCAGTGACTCTATTTTGCGTAAATGATATACTGCCAAGGCTTATTTTCTCGGATTGTGTTAATCCCTTTGGCAGGGGGTTTTGGCTCCAAAGTATGGAGGTGCTTACAACACTAAGTAGTAGGAAAATTTGAGCAAATCGATTCATGACAATATATTTTGAGCAAGATAATTAAAATGACTTTGAGTCTCTATAAATTAACATTGTATAAAAATACAGCAACAATAACAGCAGCTACCACAGGATCAAACCGATCACAAAGACCAAGATGCCGAGCAACATCACCCACAACGTGTAGGGCAATAGCTCACTGGCCTTTAATTTTGTAATCCCTAGCAAAGGCAGGGCCCAAAAAGGTTGTAACATATTGGTCAATTGATCACCATAAGCCAGGGCCATAATTACCTTTTCAACTGGGACCTTTAGAGCAATTGCTGCCTCAAGGATGACCGGGCCTTGGATCGCCCATTGACCTCCGCCCGAGGGAATAAACACATTGACGATAGCCGCGCTAAAAAAAGTCAATAAAGGCAATGTTTGCGGACTGGACAGTGCGACAAAATAATCGGCAATGGCCACAACCAATCCACTATTTTGCATCACGCCCATAATGCCAAAATAAAGTGGAAATTGAATTAAAATCCCGGAAGCTCCATAGATGGCCTCATCCACAGCGCGCAATATACTTGAGATACTGCCGTGCAATAAAAAAATCAAACCAAGCATGAAGAAATTCAGCATATTCGGCGTGACAATCCCTCCGGCCAATGTCGCCCCATAATTGTATACAAAAGCAAGTATTATGGCAATACCGAATCCATAGGCCAGGAGTTTCGACTCATCCCAGCTGATATTAATCCACGACCTGAAACTAAGGGGCGAATTTTTTTTATCCCGATCCAGCTTTTGAGATTCCTTAATATTCGATATTTCGGAAGGGTCATTCCCTTGACGATTTTTATCGTAAGAAACTCCAAGCTCTGGGATGGCATCTTTTCCTGGACCCCCTATCCAGATGAGCAAAAGTGGTGTGCCAATGAGCAGTATAATAAAAATCACAATATTCTCAGGACTAAATACCGTATCTGTATAGGCGATGTAGTCCGGTAAAAAAGCGCCCATCTCATCGCCCACTAAACCACGCAAATGGCCACTTTCCCCCACTTTGGCAGGAGCTGAACCGCTGATCCCCCCATGCCAAATCATCATGCCTACATAGGCCGCCGCACCGACCAGTGGGTAATTAATTTTTCTGCCCTGTAATTGAGCGGCTTCTCCAACTTTTCGCGCCATAAGCGCTCCAAAAATTAGACCGAGCCCCCAATTAAAAAAGGAAACCAACATAGTCAATACAGAAACCAGAACGACAGCATGAGTCGTCCCTTTGATGCCGCTAGTCATGGCCGAAATAAATCGATTCATAACGGGGCTCAAAACTAACATGTGGCCCAACACTAAAATGAGCATCATTTGATAGGCGAAGACCAAAAGATCTTTTTGCCAAATCCCTTGCTCCCAATATCCCAGTAAACTCAGCCAATAAGGATCTGTGGTTTGTGGCTCTGTAAAAATCAAGGCCAAGACAAAAGTCATGGCCGTGAGTAATAATGCAATTGAAAAAGGTGACGGTAAAAACCGTCTAAAGAGGGTTTCTATGATTGTGGTTAGCCTCATTAAAATGGCAAATCATCGTGCTCATCTTCTTGGTGATCTCCAATAGGCTCAAAGGCATCCTCTGGAGGCATCGGAGGCATGTTTTGGGCAGCGGCCTCAAGTAGCTCTATGCGCCACCCTTGAATAGAATTGAAATATTTAGTCTCTCCCTGAGGATTCACCCACTCGCGTCCTCTTAAATTGATCCCAACCTTAACCGATTGACCCGCACTAATTGAGTTCAATAAGTCCGTTTTGTCTTGCACAAATTCTATCATTAAGTGCTGTGGATATTGCTCTTGAGTGGTGACTACTAATTCACGTTTTCTAAATCCATTACTGCCAAAAGTTTGGGTTGTTCCTACTACTTTTACGGTGCCTTGTATTTCCATTATTTTATTATTTAATTACGTTTTATTATTCTTCAATCAAGGTCTGCCAAGCTTGCTGTATAGCGCCTTGCTGTATCAGTTGCTTGGCTATTTTGTGACCATTAATGTTACGACCACTGTGCTGTGTTACGCCCTCAGGAAGAGCACTTACATTGGCCAATTGCGCCAAATCATTGCCTGAAAGCACTGCACTCTCTCTTATGGCCACAGGCAAAGCGTCTATGCCAATGCCCAGATCACCATTCGGCTTAGCCACCTCAAACAAACCTAATTTGGCTCGAGAATACCAATTGCCCCCCATACGGGCAACAAGATCTATTTTTTCAGGGTCTATTTGGCCCTGCTCATCGAGGATTTGTCCATCGATATGTAAGCGTACGACTTCAGCCATGACTAAATTACCTGCACCGCCCTCAGTGCCCATTGGGACTACATTTATGACTTTACATTCTAGCTGTACCGGTGCTTCCTTTACCCTAGGGGGACTGACTAAGTCCGAAGGCTCCATAGTAAATCCCGCTTTTATAAACTCGTTGACTCCTTTAGGGTACTCGGTCGAGGCCAAACTCATCTGTTGCACCATAGCGTAGTTGACCACATTGATCACAACCTCGGGCACCTCTTGAACATTTTCTAGGGTGTGCTTTACCGTATTATCTCTAACGCGTCTTGCCGGAGAAAAAATTAAAACAGGGGGATTCGCGCTAAACACATTGAAAAAACTGTAAGGCGCTAAATTTACCTTACCCTGCTGATCTACAGTACTGGCAAAACATATGGGTCGAGGGCCAATAGCCCCCAAAAGATACCCGTGCAAGCGAGGTGTTTGTAATTGATTTGGATCTAAATGCAACATCTATGTAAAGGTAGTTTAAATGGGTAAATCATAAAAAAGTAGCTGGTATTAATATTAACATAATTGCCTTATCTTTAATCGGAATTTCAGCCTTATGCGAACTCTTAGCGATTTTACTCGTTGGCTATTTGTAGTGCTCTCAGCCCTTATTGTATCCCTAATTGCCTGGAATACCTATCGACTTTTTAACCAACTCAAGGAAAATGAACGGCACAAGATGTCGATTTGGGCCGGAGCTTTTGAAGAGTTTCAACAAGTCGATATCACCAATAAGGACTGGAACAGTAAACTTGTGCTCAACATTCTTCAGAGCAATACCACCACCCCGATGATTCTCTACACCCATAAAGAGAACACCTATTCGGCAAACAACCTATCCAATGAGGTCCTTAATGATCCCGAAAAACGACAAGTACTCATCAAACAATTTAGCTCCGAGTTTAATCCTATTGAGATTCGATACAATAATGAATTGCTCCAAACCATCTATTACGGAAATTCTCCGGCCATAATGAAAATCAAATACTATCCGCTTGTTTTATTGATCATATTACTACTGTTCTTTTTGGCATTGGTTTTTTTCTACAACACCTCAAAATCTGCCGAGCAGAATAAGCTTTGGGTGGGTATGGCCAAAGAAACAGCGCATCAGATCGGAACGCCACTATCTTCACTAGTGGGCTGGGCAGAACTTTTAAAAGCACACGACATCCCTAAAAACTATATTGACGAGATTGAAAATGACATCAATCGATTAAAAAAAATCACCGATCGCTTTTCGAAAATTGGCTCTGCGCCAACGCTTGTTCCTATGGATATTGTGGCTCTCACTAAAGAAACCTGTGATTATCTCAAAAGCCGCAGTTCTAATTTGATTGAGTTTGAAATAGATTTGCCACAAAGAGCGATTCAGGTCCCCCTCAATGCCGAGCTCTTTAGTTGGACCCTTGAAAATTTGGTTAAAAATGGTGTCGATGCCATGCGAGGTCAAGGAACCATTGCCATTCAACTTAGCGTTCAAAATAAACGCGTCTTGCTGCACATAACAGACAATGGCAAAGGCATCCCAAAGAAGTATTTCAATAAAATATTTCGCCCTGGGTTTACGACAAAAAAACGCGGTTGGGGTCTAGGACTATCATTGGCTCGCCGGATTATAGAAGACTATCACCAGGGTAAAATTCGAGTGTTGAAAAGTGTCAAAGACCAAGGCAGTACCCTAGAAATTAATCTCCCTGAAATTTCATGATGATCGCAAAGGAGTTTGTCATACACAGGGCTGACATCAACAATCATTGTCCTAATTGTTTCTCCGCTAGAGGTATGGTTTTTTCTTTTATCCAAAATCAAAAAGAAAACTCTTGGATGATTCTAACCTCAGCGGAAATTCAAGAACAGCTCTTTTGTCAACATTGCAGTCAAGAGATTTATCCGGGTGCCTGGGACGAGGCTATAGAGCGCGTTTATGCCTACCAAAAAAAATGCTTCACTCCGATGCCCTCCGGTGTTCAGTTAAAAAAGAAAAGTAAACTCCTTTTGGGCGCCGTGATCACTGTGCTGATCCTAGGCATAGGGCTATGGCTTAGCCTTCAAAATGACTGGATATAGTCTCGGCTAGTTCTTTGAATTCTTCAGGACTTAAAGTGACTTTTTGGACAAATCGAATGTCCTCCATGGTATTTAATGGAATTAAATGCACATGAACGTGAGGCACCTCCAGGCCGATAACCGACATTCCAATGCGTTTACAAGGCACGGCCTTTTCCAGCGCTACAGCCACTTTACGTGAAAATTCCATAAGCCCGGCATAAATCTCTGCATCGAGATCAAACAGTTTATTGACCTCTTTTTTTGGGATACATAAGGTATGGCCTTTAGCATTTGGATTAATGTCCAAAAAAGCCAAAAAATCATCAGATTCTGCAACCTTGTAACAGGGGATATTGCCTTCTATGATTTTGGTGAAAATGCTGGCCATGATTAATCTCGGCTAATTTGAATAATTTCAAAATTCATTACCCCATTGGGCACTTGAATTGCAGCAATATCGCCGACTTTTTTACCCAACAATCCCTTACCAATTGGGGAATCTACAGAGATTTTACCTGACTTTAAATCGGCTTCGCTTTGGGCTACCAACTTATAGGTCATCTCCATATTGTTTGTGGTGTTTTTGATTTTTACTGTGGAATGCACCAAAACTTTGGAAGTATCCAGTTGAGATTCGTCTATGAGTCGCGCACCAGCTAGGGTCTCTTCGAGTTTGGCAATGCGCAATTCCAAAAGACCTTGGGCTTCTTTGGCCGCATCGTATTCGGCATTTTCACTCAAATCCCCTTTATCCCGGGCATCGGCAATGGCTTGAGACGCCTTTGGTCGTTCCACATCACGCAATCGATCTAATTCGTCGCGCAATTTTTTTAATCCTTCTGCAGTGTAATAAGATACTTTACTCATATCGACTAGTTTAAAAAAAATATCCCCAAACATAACGCCTAGTTATTCGAGCCAGTTTGTGTTGTTGGGAATAAAAAGATCCCATACGTGATGGGATCTCATACAAAGATATAAAAATTTTATTCTGATAACTTTATCGTACATTTCAGAACCAAAACAAAACACAAGGCCTTTGATTTGCTCGATGTACAAATTAAACCTACAAACCCTTCGTCTACTGCTCATTACACTTTTATTGAGCTGTGGAGGAGAAGACGACACCCGGCTGATCAACAATCCCTATTTGAATCCGGTACCAGTCTCACTGAATCTCAATCTGAATCTTCCTCAATACAATCCACTAAAATACCCAGGTAATTTTGTCGTGCTGAACAATCAAGGCATTGGGGGTGTTGTTATCTATAATGTAAACAACAGCCTGTATACAGCCTTTGATTTGAGTGATCCCAACCACAGTCCAAATAATTGTTCAATCATGACCCTACAGGGTGTGGTAGCCACATGCCAGTGCGCAGACAACAATAGCTACGATTTGGTCACGGGCGGGCATCAATCAGAGAGTCAGGCCTATCCGATGCTGCCCTACAGAGCACAGCGCAATGGCGATGTCCTGGTCATAACCAATTAAAACCCAAGGGTGATTCCCGCCAGTATATTCAAAAGGGCTTGCGGATAATACCCCGTACCCTCTATGGTTGTTATGGTCCCAGGCACAGAAAAATCATCGTCATATGTATAGTAATAGCCATTACTGCTGAAGGCTGAGCTGAATAGGTTATTGGCTAAAATTTCAAATGACATTGTTTTGCCAATCACAGGATTTGGCCAAGCATACGAAGCCGTGAAATCATGCACTGTATAGGCCGGTAAAAGAGAAACTGGGCTCTGCGTATTGCTCATAAACTGGTCCCCAACATGGCGCGTAGTCCAGGCAAAACGCGCGCCCTCAAATGGGGTGTAAACCACGCTTGCACTAGTGATTATACTGGGCGCAAATGAAATATCCGTCGTGCCCAAATTTTGCAATACCCCATCAATTGAACTCACAAAATCTAGATTTTTGTTTTGGCTTAGGGCCAGTGCCGACTGCAAAGACCATTGTTTTGTGAATTGCCAAGAGCCCTCTAGCTCAAGACCGGCGCGATAACTTCTTCCGCTAGTGGCGCGAATTGGAGCCCCACTGTTATCTATCGCTCCTGTCAGTACGAGTTGATCTTGATAATTCATATAATAGCCCACTAGGCTGTATTTATACCTTTGACCTTTTGCCGTGCTCCCTTGGGCGCGCCAACCCAATTCAATATCATCAAGTCGTTCGGGGGTGAATACACCTTGCTCAAAGTCACTGCGTCTGGGCTCTCGATGAGACCGCCCGAAAGAAGCATACAGGAGTTGGCCTTTGCCAAAATTTCTGGTGACCCCAAACTTAGGATTGAAAAATCCATAGGCCTCACGCACATTTAAGGGCACTAAATCCGCGGTAATTCCAGAGGTGCGGTAACTGATCCAACGCTGTTGCAAATCAGCATAAATAGACCAATCCGCATCTAAACTCCAGTTCACCTTTGAGAACACGCTTGTCTCATTTTTGTCCCCATTGCCAGAATAATAGCGCTGTCGGGGATTAGCCTCTGGGGCGTAGCGCGCCCAAATTAATTCACCAAAATGATCCCCTCCATAATAACTGGTATATACCCCAGAGGTCCACTCTAAATCAGAAGCCTTGTAAGTTAAGTGGGTATTGAAAGCATAAAAGTTGTTGTTCAACCAGCGGCGGCGCATCAAGTCGGTCGCCGTTACATTTTGGCCGTCTACCACCACGGGATCTAGACCATAAGTGGCCAAATCTGCATCACTGCTAAAGAGCACTGACTGACTGTACCATGAATCAATGTACTCTTCAAAGAAACCACGGCCATGTGTGTAGTTCAAACTCACTTGACTGTCCCATTGCGGCGAAAGGTCTTGGCTCCAAAGTAATTGGACATGGTCTTGCTTGTAATTATCCACCTGTTGATCGTAAAAGCCCTCGAGATTGCCCTGGTCGTCAAATTGCGCCCCCGCAGGATTATAGCGACGGTTCTGATCCAAAGTGGCCTGATCAATCCCATACCATGACTGATAGGTCACCTCCCTACCGCCAAATCCAATGAGACTGATTTTAGTGCGCTCAGAGGCGTAATCCCCTTGAAGCCAATACGCCGCCAAATCACTAGAGGCGCGCTCAATATATCCGTCACTATCGATTTTTGAGAGACGTCCTGAAAATGAAAATCCATCGGCCAAAGGACCCGAAGCAAATTTCAAATTATGCCTTTGGGTGTTAAACGAGCCGCCGCTACTTTGAATTTGAAGGCTGGGTTCTTGTTGTGCTTTATAGGTAGATAGGTTTAAACTGGCTCCAAAAGCGCCCGGACCAAAAGCAGTGCTTCCTACTCCGCGTTGCAGCTGTAAGTCCTCCACCGAGGAACCCAAATCAGGTAAATTAACCCAAAAAACACCTTGACTTTCGGCATCATTATAAGGGATACCATTGATACTCACATTCACGCGGGTTGCATCACTACCTCTTACACGCAGACCAGTATACCCCACACCGGCACCAGCATCACTAGTGGCCACGACACCGGGCAAATTTTGGATTAAATAAGGTAAGTCTTGCCCCAAATTCAAAGGTGCTAAGTCCTGAGCCTTAAGATTAGTTTGGGTGATGGGGTCCTGTACTTTGGCCTTAGTGGCCTTGAGTAAAACTTCACTTAAAGTTTGTACCTGGGTTGAGTCTTGCGTTGAGTTGCTGGATTGTGGCACTTCAGATTGCGGTTCTTGAGCCGATAAACTGCCGCAGAGACTCCCAACGGCAAAAATTAAAAATAAAGGTTTCATTCGTAAACGATTTACGAATAAAAGGGGTCATTATTCTGTGGTTAATAATTGATTTTGTCGCATTAACGACTTTGCTTCCAGAGAAAAAACTCTGGTTTATTTCCTAAACAGCATTACCTGTTCGAGGTTCTATGGGTATAATCTCAGCCGGACTTTTCTTTTTGTTAGTATAAGCCCAGCACCCCTTTGAGATGATGGACAAAATTAACTAAAGTGACTCAAGTCACAAAAGATTCATGCGCATAAATTAATGTGCAGAAATTAATGCGTCTGAACCAGAGACACTAAATGTTTCCTTGATTATATAAGAGGTCTATGGGCCTTATTGAGCAGATCGTTCACTGTTTTCACAGGATTAAAGGTCTCTAAGGGTACTGCAACAAAAACAGTATGCCATTTGGCCATAGCCCCGTTCCATAAGCCCGGTAGTTCAAGAGCTTTCAGGGGCTGACCCTGGTGATTTTTTCGAGCGATAAAGCTCATCTCTTCATCACGAAATTGCATCAAATCGTAAGCTATGCCGCGATGATCTCTTAATCCACAAACCAAATCTACAGGATTAAAATGCGTTGCCTGAGCAAACACATCCATGTGTCTTTTGTTCTCTTTATCAAACTGTGCCCCCTCTAGGATTTGTAGCGTGACGTCCTGCGGCCCATCTTGAATCCAAAATGGACCTCCGCCCGGTGCGCCTGTATTGGCGACAACA
Organism: Candidatus Rokuibacteriota bacterium; assembly: GCA_900299425.1. Taxonomy (GTDB): domain Bacteria; phylum Bacteroidota; class Bacteroidia; order Flavobacteriales; family Flavobacteriaceae; genus BACL21. The sequence goes on along the minus strand of OMJU01000060.1, from coordinate 4,264 downwards.
CCACAGACCCTAATCGGACGATAAAGCAATTTATAGGCTTCTTCGGGGGTCTTTGGCAAAACCCGCACACCCAAACTCTTCCATAAAAAAGCATTGACCTCATCCATAGAAATATCCAGAGGTTTGGTCGACAAAGTCTCTAAATAACCGTGTACTTTGGTCTGGAAGTCGAGTAAAATACCCGCAAGGCCTTTTTTATAAAGAGCCATCTCAGCAACCTCTTCTTGGGCCATCACATTGTCGATGTTTTTAATAAATACCACATCGGCGTTTAACTCGTTTAAGTTTTCAAGCAAAGCGCCATGTCCGGATGGGCGAAAGACCAGACGACCCTGATCATCGCGAAAGGGTTTGTTGTTCCCATCGACGGCTATAGTCTTAGTGCGCTCCTTTTGAAAGGAATAAGAGATGTGAAATTTCTTTTTCGTTTGACGCTCCAAACGCGATTGCACCATAGCAAACTCATGTTTAAACCCTTCTAAATGTTCCGGAGAAAATGTAAAATGCGTATAAATTTCGTCTTGCACTCCAGCGTAAAAAGCGCCTTCATAGAGTTGCTCTTCAAAAGCAGTGCGTAAGAATTTTTTATAGCGATGAAAGGGGATGAGCCCTTTGGGTATGTGCTTATAATTAAGACCGGGTTCTTGAACTAAAACAGAAACCAAAGTAACAAATCGCTTTTCTTTAGTCCAGGTTTTATACTCAGGATAGAGTTTTCGGATCTGCTGCCGAATCAACTGTATAAAAGGAAACTCATTGACGTTTGCATAAAACTTAGCAATCGCTTCACGCCCCGGTTCAGATAAATACTCATTGAGCCGATCCTTGTCGGGATCAAATGAATTTAAAAAATCAAAGAGGAAACCAAACATCCGCGTAGCAGCTCCCGAAGCAGGGACAAATTTTACGACTTCCAAAGTTTTGGCTTTCTGTTCGAATGATTTGGCCCAAGAGCGCCATTGATCGTGATCAAAATCGATTATTCCATCACCTATGGTGGCAGGGCGTAACACATCTAGCGAGGGAATACCGCGCTCAAATACCTGGATTTGTTTTAAAACATCCCCCTGGTCTAAACCTAAATCTTGGATATCTGCTAAATCACGATTGTCGAACATAGAGATTTGGCCAGGTTTTATTGATGAATTGACAGGCTTGATTTATACGCTCCTGCTGTGCTCCGGAGATAACAACATAACGGGCGCCCTTTTGATCTAAATAGGTTCTAAAGATACTGAATAAGGTATCGCGAGACAAGGGTTGATCCCGCAAGTCATCCGCCTCCCAAGGAATATCAGGCCGGGTTAGCAAATACAATACTTGACCCTTTGGTCGACGCATATGCATGGGGATTTGGCCCCAATTCGGCCCGAAATAATGGGTGAAATAAACTTCGAGTTGCTCTATATTGGTATCTAAAAATATAGGACAAAGCGCTGGTGACGTGTGATTTGCAGATTCCTGCTCTGTATTTTCTCGGGTTTGCTCAATGGCTTTTGTTCCAGCGCTGCCTTTGGCCTTAGTCGCGGCTTTTGCTAAAGCCTGCTGCTGTGCTTTAAATTGACCATGGATTAAATGGGTGATGTCTTGGCGAGAAACCGTACGCTTTTGGGTGTCCCAAATATCTTGTGCGTAGGACCTTAAATACTCTGAAACCAAAATCCCGTCATAATGCGCAACCAGCGCTGATGCCAAGGTAGATTTACCGCTGCACTCGGGGCCAAAAAGCACAATTTGAGGGGGAACTATTTGATCAGTAGGGACGATAAGACAGTGTTATAAGGCGATAATGCAATGATTTTGAGGCAATTATTGGGCCTTTAAAGATTTGCGCCAAGCCAGCAAACCTTGAATAGCCAGTACGGTAAAGATAAGGTATTGCAACGAAAGCATACCCATGCCACGGTAGGCATAAAGGGGTACAGTAATCACATCGCCGATTATCCAAAGGGTCCAGTTTTCAATTTTTTTATTGGCCATATACCACATGGCTGTGAAAAATATCCCAGAGGTAACCATATCTACATAGCTGAACCACTGCATGTCGTAATCAAAAGCTTGATAAACTCCATAGGTGACCCCAACAGTGATTAAAAAAAAGGCGAACCCCGCAGAGCGCTCTTTAAAATTAGTGACACTTATTTCGTATTTGGGTTGTTCCCCTTTTAAACGCGTCCATTGATACCATCCAAATACACTCATGAGACTATAATAGACATTCATCATCATGTCCCCAAAATACTGGGCCTGATACAACAAATACACAGTGAGTGCCGTCCCGATGAGTCCCGTTGGATAAACCAGAATATTGGCTTTTTTGGCGTACCATACACTGAGTATTCCACAGATAAAGGCAATGGCCTCAATGGCTATTTGGGAGACTGCTGCCGTTTTGTACGGACCGATAATAAACTCAATAAGTGTTTCCATCAGGTCATGATTCCATTGATGATATTACTTCCTCTATTGCCGTGCCGACCACAACCATATCCGCACCAGCGTCCCAAGCAGTCTGTATTTGTGCTTCTTGGCGCAGTCCTCCTCCGACAATCAAAGGCAACCCAGTGGCGGTCTTTATGCGCTGAATAATTACGGGCGCAACTGGATATTTAGCCCCACTCCCTGCCTCTAAGTAAATGGCTTTGACACCCATATGGTAAGCGGCCATGGTGCGATTTAAAATCATTTCAAGGTCTTCAGAGGGCAAAGGCTGAGTCCCAGTGACGCGTGCTTCGGCGCTTTGGGCGCCTCCATCGATAAGTAGATATGCAGTAGATATGGTGTGTAGGTCCATTGTTCGGAGCTGAGCTGCAGCCCGAGTTTGCTGACCGATTAAATACTTAGGATTGTTCCCCGAGATTAAAGATAAAAACAAAAGGGCATCCGCCTCTGAACTGATTTGCTCAGCATCACCAGGAAATATCCAAACAGGCAAAGCACCGTGCTGTTTTATGGCGCATATGAGTTGATGCGTCTTCCCCGGTGCTACGGTACTTCCGCCTACAAAAATATGGGTGGCTTGCTGGGGTAAATACTTCATTAATTTCGGAACCATTTCTTTGGTACATTTATCTGGATCCACGAGCACCGCAAATTGCTTTTGACCCTTTTTAATGTTTTCGATCCAAAGTTCCAAAGGACTCCATTCGCTCCCATTTTTATCGATTTCAATCATTGGCCCAAGCATCTTTGGTCATTCCGCAGACATACTGGTCTGCAATAAATCCTTTGAATAGAAATTTACGCCCTGTACCCTTAGTGATTTTACCTTTGGCTTTGATACAGCCATCCATTTCTTTCGGTATGACTGCAGTAAAATCTTGGTCTTGGTTCCATTCACTAAGAGCAATGTCATTGAGAAAACCCAGACCAGGCATAGAGGCCATTTTATAGATACTCTCTTTGGCCGTCCAGAAATAAGTGTATTGATCGACCGATTCGGGTACTAATTGTTCTAACTCTGCAGAGATTCCTGGACAAAACTTATGAGCGATTCGCAAAATCTTTGGGCGTCGTAATTCAATATCAATCCCCACGGGATAGGGGGCCACAATAATCGCTGAACGGGTATGAGAATGCGTTATGGATATATACTGGCCAGAGTGTAAAAATGGTTTACCAAAGCTATCGTAGTAGAGATCGTCATCTGACAAATCAGCCGCTTGGAGTAGGGCCCTTACACTGAGAAAGCCGTTGCGATGGACCTGGCTTTTCATAGACCCGAACCTTTGAAGACTCTGCTGGGTCATGTGCACCATTGCCAATAATTCATGCTCCGATTCTGTGATATCCCAGAGGTAAACACGGGCCTGCGGCCATGGGCTAATCGTTGTTAAAAGTGGCATTGAGTCTAAAAAATGTTCCGTACATTTGTCGGCAAATTGCAAATCCATCAAATATAACAATATGCCCACAAACACAGTGCCTTACGTACCGTTTAAAGTGAAAGACATGTCACTGGCTTCTTGGGGACGCAAAGAAATTGAATTGGCAGAAGCTGAGATGCCTGGACTCATGGCACTACGCGCCGAATATGGCGACAGCAAGCCGCTTGCTGGAGCCCGCATTGCAGGTTGTCTGCACATGACTATTCAAACCGCCGTGCTGATTGAAACACTGCAGGCTCTTGGGGCGGAAGTTACCTGGAGCTCTTGTAATATATTCTCGACGCAAGATCAGGCGGCCGCAGCGATAGCGGAGGCGGGCACTGCCGTGTATGCTTGGAAAGGCATGAACGAAGAAGAATTTGACTGGTGTATCGAGC
>OMJU01000059.1 GCA_900299425.1 Candidatus Rokuibacteriota bacterium | reverse complement strand
TTATTTTCGCGTGGAGTCAGTGCGTGACGGTCAAATGAAGTCGGCCGGATTTGAATCTGGTGAACTGGTTGATGATCCAGCTCCCGAGGAAAGTGCAAAACGCCGGGGTACCAAGGTTATCTTCTCTCCAGACGAGGCGATTTTTAAAAATTTTAAATTCAGGAATGAATATGTGGAGAAAATGCTCCGCAATTATGTGTATTTAAATCCTGGACTCACCATTGATTTTAATGGGGAAAAATTTTTCAGCGAAAATGGCTTGAAAGACCTCTTAGAGGACAATATGCCTCAAGAAGATCGCTTGTATCCAGTAATTCATTTACGTGGAGAGGATATTGAAATAGCCTTGACCCACAGTAAAACCCAGTATAGCGAGGAATACCACAGTTTTGTCAATGGTCAAAATACCACTCAGGGAGGAACGCATCAAGCGGCATTTCGAGAATCTTTGGTAAAGACCATTCGAGAATTCTACGGAAAAAATTACGATGCCAGTGATGTGCGTAAATCGATTGTCGGAGCCATCAGCATAAAGGTGATGGAACCTGTTTTTGAGAGTCAGACTAAAACCAAGCTCGGGTCGACGGATATGGGTGGATCTATGCCGACTGTCCGTACTTACGTCAATGACTTTATCAAAACTCATTTAGATAACTTTCTGCATAAAAATCAGGAGGTTGCTGAGAAAATTCAGCGAAAAATCATTCAAGCGGAACGGGAGCGAAAAGAGCTCAGTGGCATTCGAAAGCTCGCTAAAGAGCGCGCCAAAAAAGCCAGTCTGCACAATAAAAAACTCAGAGATTGCAGGGTCCACCTTACCGATTCTAAGAGCGATCGCACCCTAGATACTACTTTATTCATTACCGAGGGAGATTCGGCCTCTGGAAGCATTACCAAAAGTCGTGATGTCAATACTCAGGCGGTTTTTAGTCTTAAAGGTAAGCCCTTAAACTGTTATGGTTTGACTAAAAAAATAGTCTATGAAAACGAAGAGTTTAACCTTTTGCAGGCGGCGCTAAACATTGAAGAATCTCTTGAAGATTTGCGTTACAACAATATCGTAATCGCTACCGATGCTGATGTGGATGGAATGCACATTCGTCTTCTTTTAATCACCTTCTTTTTGCAATTTTTCCCTGAACTCATAAAAGAAGGGCATCTTTATATATTACAGACTCCTCTTTTTAGGGTGCGCAATAAAAAGAAAACAATTTATTGCTATTCGGAACAAGAGCGCATTGACGCTATTGAGGAGTTGAAGCCAAAGCCCGAAATCACCCGATTTAAAGGGTTAGGAGAGATTTCCCCTGATGAGTTCAGACACTTTATTGGGGAAGATATTCGCTTGGATCCAGTAATGCTGGATAAAGCGATGAGTGTGGAAGAAATGCTCAGTTTCTATATGGGTAAAAACACCCCAGACCGTCAAGAATTCATTATCAATAACCTTAAAGTAGAATTGGATCAAGTCCAAGAAACGGCATGAGCGAGGAAATAGAAGATAGTGGATTAGAGCACTTGTCGGATTCAGAAACAGGTGAAGTACAAGAGACCATTACACGGGTCACTGGAATGTACCGTGACTGGTTTTTAGATTATGCCAGCTATGTAATCCTTGAACGCGCAGTTCCGGCTATTGAAGACGGTTTCAAACCCGTTCAACGCCGAATCATGCATGCCATGAAGGAGTTGGACGATGGGCGTTACAATAAGGTGGCTAATATTGTGGGGCACACCATGCAGTATCACCCGCACGGAGATGCCAGTATTGCCGATGCGATGATACAAATCGGTCAAAAAGATTTGCTGATCGATACTCAAGGAAACTGGGGTAATATCTACACAGGGGATAATGCCGCAGCCTCCCGTTATATTGAGGCGCGCTTGTCCAAATTTGCTTTGGACGTGGTGTTCAATCCAAAAATTACGGATTGGCAGGCCTCTTATGATGGGCGTAAAAAAGAGCCAATCAATCTGCCTGTAATGTTTCCGCTTCTATTGGCTCAAGGCGCCGAGGGTATTGCTGTGGGGCTTTCGACTAAAATCCTGCCGCACAATTTTGTGGAGTTGATCGATGCCTCGATAAAGCATTTACAAGGCAAGCGTTTTGAGATTTTACCAGACTTTCCTACCGGTGGGTTGATGGACGCCTCTCAGTACAACGAAGGCAAGCGTGGGGGCAAAATACGTTCACGTGCCTTAATCAATCAGCTGGATAAGAGTACTTTGGTAATTAAAGAAATCCCCTTTGGAACCAATACTTCTAGTCTGATTGACTCGATACTTAAAGCAAACGAAAAAGGTAAGATCAAAATAAAGCGCATCGAGGATAACACAGCCGCTGAGGTGGAAATTTTAGTGCATCTTCCTTCGGGCATCTCTCCGGACAAAACTATTGACGCCCTTTACGCCTTCACGAGCTGTGAGACGTCTATTTCGCCCCTTGGATGCGTTATTGAGAACAACAGACCTTTATTTATAGGAGTCAACGAAATGCTTAAGCGTTCAACTGAGCGCACCGTAAATCTGCTCAAACGCGATTTAGAATATCAGCTAAACGACCTCGAGGAGCAGTGGCATTTTGCTTCATTAGAGCGCATTTTTATTGAGAATCGCGTTTACCGTGATATTGAAGAAGTTGAGACCTGGGAAGGCGTAATTGAGGCTATTGATCAAGGGTTAAAGCCCCACATTACTCATCTTAAAAGAGTCGTAACTACTGATGATATTGTGCGACTCACGGAAATACGTATCAAACGAATTTCAAAATTTGATATCGATAAGGCGCAGCAAAAAATTGATGCACTTGAGGATCAAATTGCTCAGATCAAGCATGACCTGATTCATTTAACAGACTATGCCATCGCTTATTTTGGTCGATTGAAAAAGGAGTATGGTGCAGGGCGGGAGCGCAAAACAGAAATTCGTGTTTTTGACGATATAGAAGCTACCAAAGTAGTAATCAGAAACACAAAACTCTATGTAAATCGCGCAGAAGGATTTATCGGCACCAGTATGCGTCGCGATGAGTACGTGACCGATTGTAGCGATATCGATGACATCATTGTTTTTACCGAATCTGGGCAAATGATGGTTACCAAGGTTAGTGACAAGACTTTTGTGGGTAAAGGAATCATCTACGTCGCGGTTTGGAAGAAAAAGGATAAGCGCACTATTTATAATTTGATCTACAAGGATGGGGTCAAAGGAGCGACCTATGTTAAGCGCTTTGCAGTGACCAGTATTACCCGTGATCGTGAATACAATATAACTGCTGGAACGACAGGGTCAAAGGTGCTCTACTTTACAGCTAACCCGAATGGAGAGGCCGAGGTGGTAACAGTTTTGCTTCGTCAATCTGGGAGTATTAAAAAGCTGAAATGGGATTTAGATTTTTCTGAAATCTTAGTCAAAGGCCGTGATTCCAAAGGAAATATTGTCTCAAAATACGCCGTTAAGCGCATTGAACTTAAAGAAAAGGGCTTGTCTACCCTAAAGCCGCGAAAAATATGGTTCGATGATACGGTGCAAAGACTCAATGTCGATGGACGCGGCGAACTCCTCGGAGAATTTACTCCAGATGACCGTCTTTTGATCATCAGGCAAAATGGAACCGTCAAGACCGTATTACCGGATATGTCTCTTCATTTTGAGGACGATATGATTGTTCTTGAGCAATGGAAAAAGAACAAGCCTATAACAGTTATTTACTGGGCTGGGGATAAAGAGTTGTTTTATGTCAAGCGTTTTTTAATTGATAACCCAGATAGAGAAGAATTGGTCATTAATGATCATCCAAAATCCTATTTAGAAAAAGTATTCACAGACTACAGGCCTGTTGCTGAACTGGTTTTTGTCAAGGAGCGTAATAAAACCCGCAAGGATAACTTAGAAATTGATTTAGAGGCGTTTATTGCGGTAAAAGGCATCTCCGCCATGGGTAATCAGCTCACCAAAGATAAAGTTCTAGAAATCAATTCTTTGGAACCTTTACCTTATGAGGAAGAGGAGGAGGACCAAGCCCAAGATCAAGTTGATGAGCAGTCACAAAACCAAGACACAGAGCAGTCCCAAAATCAAGCCGTTGAAGAGTCACAAAACCGACCAGATTTGGGTGAAACCCCGCAAAACATAGCAGATATCGAGGTTAATGAGGAGCTTGTTGAAAAAAGAATCGAAAGGGACAATTCCGGTGATGATAACCCTTCCGATTCAGATACGTCTCAAGGCCAAACCTCTCTATTTTAGAGGTCGATTCCATTTAGATTTTTTTTTCAGTTATGATCGATTAACGCGCCCTTTGAGTGTTTTAGCAGCTCCTACGGCTTTATATTCAAATTCATAACCTGAAGCGTCAGTGCTTAATATTTTGATGTGTATAGCCTGTTCTTCAGCCCTGTTTTTTGGATTGCGTTTTTGAACAATATACTCGCAGTCATTGATCCAACGGATATCTGAGGTATCTTGCTTTCCTTTATAGTATTCCACCTCAAAGCTGTTGTGCCTTTGAAATTCACTAGTTTCAATTTGACCTCCTACCGCTGTGGAGAAAGTAAATCGCCCCGTTTTGTAGGCAGCACAGTCCCTTGGCTTGTTAAAACAGCTTGAAAAGGAAGTTGAGATTACAATAAGGATTGTCAGGACTCTAAAAAATGGACTCATACAGCAAATTTCGCTAAAAAATACCAATTGATGTATTTGCTCGGCGGCTTACGGACTGTAAGTTTTAAACTTTCCATTTTGGTAAAAAACAACGATGCGCTCAATTGAACTAAATTCTGTATCGTCTGTCTTTTGGGCTGAAGATTTGTTTTGAAGTATTGGGAATTCGTTTTGCGTGCTATCTTCGGTTTCCTTTGTCGAAAAAGCCTTTGACTCAGATGAGTTTTTTGCTTGTACTTCAGTATTGATTTTTGGCAAAGTAGGGAAGTGGCCTTGCCCATTGAGCAACCAATATAATTCCACTTCTGGAAATGCATTGAGCACCTTAAGTACAAACTCTAAACTAGGTTTATTTCGACCTGAAAGAAGGTGAGAAATAGTCGATCGATTGACCTCTAACATGTCCGAAAATGCAGCTGCTGTAATCCCGTAATAATCCAGAATTTCACCCAATCTTTTTGCAAAATCAGCACTGTTTACCATTGTAATTTAAATGTTTATCAAAACTAACAATTTTGGATATAAAATGGAAAATATAATGCCTTATTTTATCAATATGTATCATTTATATTTAATTATATAGTTTAATTAATATAACTTAATCTACTGAATTTAAGTTATTTAAAAATTAATTAAAAACAATGCGTTTATTGATGTAAATAAATAGGGGTGATTTGTGCGTTTTAGCGGGTAAAACATGCCTGATTCATGTTTACTTATGTAAACAACCATATGCGTACCTTTGTTTTACTCATGACACAAGCTTCTGAAATAGAGCGTTTATACAAGGCGGTAAAAGTGGCTAATTTTGACCAGCGCTATACCCCGCCTGAAGCATTGAATGATCTGATCGAGTTTTCAAAATCTAAAGGTATTTTTACCGCTTTTGGGAGGTCAACTCAAGGACGAGAAATAGGTTATGTCGAATTAGGAACAGGTCATTTTAAAGTGCTCGCTTGGTCTCAAATGCATGGTGATGAATCTACTTCCACTAGAGCATTGGTGGATCTGTTTTCTTTTTTAAATCAAACTGATTTTCAACCCGATCTTGTCCATTCTATTTTGAGCTACTGCCGTTTGAGAATTATTTTTCAGCTCAATCCTGACGGATCTTATGCCTACACTAGAGAAAATGCCCTTGGTTTTGATTTAAATCGAGATGCCCGTGATCAAGTTCATGTGGAAAGTAAAATTTTAACTGAGTTAGTTCAGGAGTTTGGACCCGATTTATGTCTGAATTTTCATGATCAAAGGAGTCTCTATAGTTTGGATGCGTCCATAAATCCTCCATTTATTTCATTTTTAGCTCCTGCAGCGGATGAAAAACTCAGTCTTACTGAAGCTCGATTAAAGGCCATGGAACATATCAGCTGTTCAGTGAATTTCCTGCGGGATATGGGCTTTGAGGCAATCGGAAGGTACGATGAGTCATACTGCGCCAATTGTTTTGGGGATTATTTTCAATCTAAAGCAATTCCGACAGTTTTAATAGAATCAGGACATTTAGTCGGGGACCAGCAGCGTGAACAGTCAAGATATATTGTGTTTTTGGCACTTTTAGGCATATTGCAAAATAATCCTGATAGCAAAAGGTCTGTGGTAGATGTGGTTAACATTTACAATGCCATACCCGAAAATCGAAACATGCTCCGGGATGTTGTGCTGAAAAACGTACGATATGGTGGAAAAATCGTGGACGTTGGGATACAAAATCGACTAGTTTTGGTCCAGGGGGCACTTAAATCTGAGGCCTATGTTCATGATGTTGTTCCGTCAGGGACCATAATGGGGTATCAGAATTATGACGCCGAGTCTCACGAAATATTGATAAATTCTCACGAAAACGATTTCGAAGATAAAATAATCGTAAGCATTTTGTTAAAAAAATCAGATTTATTGATAAAAATTTAATAAAAAGAAGGTTTTATTGTCGTGCAATTTTATTTTTGTTAAAAAAAAGAAATGGCCAAATTCAAATTAGACGAAACCGATCATGACATTCTTGAAATGCTCATCGAAAACACGCGAACTCCTTTTACAGATATTGCCAAAAAATTAAATATTTCTGCAGGAACAGTACATGTTCGGGTTAAGAAAATGGAAGAGTCGAATATTATCACCGGCTCTTCACTCATGGTTGACTACAAAAAGCTGGGTTATTCTTTTATAGCCTATGTGGGCATTTATTTGAATAAAACATCACAGACACAATTTGTGTTAGAGCGACTTAAAGAAATACCTTTTGTCACTGTAGCACACGTTACAACAGGCAAATTCAATATTTTTTGTAAAATCCGCGCACGAAAAACGAGCCACGCTAAGGAAATCATCTTCCGAATAGATGATATAGAAGGGGTAACGCGCACAGAGACGATGATTTCGCTTGAAGAAAGCATCAATGATAAAAAACGATTGATGCATTCGATTTTTAACGAGATTTAATCGATATCTGTAAAGTCATCATCTTCATTATCCTGATCAGCTTCAGGGATTTCGGACGAATCGTCGAAGGCATCGTTTGATTCAGTGTCAATTTCCTCGTCATCTTCTTCTTCTTCTTCTTCTTCAAAATTCGCAATAGATGCCTCTAGTTTTGCACTTACTTTGACCAAGTAAATTGCATCCTCGTCACGGACTTCAACTGCCTCAATGATTTGATTTTGGGCGTTTCGAAAACTGATGATATCATCATCGTCGTAACCATCGGGATATTTGCTCGCCAAAAGACTGAGAATCTCAGGAGTTAATTTTTTATAATCAACAATGATGCGTTTCATATATCTTGAAATAATAATTTAAATATAAGTCAAGATTTAATTCACTCAGTCGCTTGCCAAAAATTAAATGCGTCAAAAATTTCTTGGTTAGTAATCTGACAATCAATGACATATTTACCAATGTCACTAAGTAGCACAAAATTTATCCGTCCGTGGCTATTTTTTTTATCGTGTTTTAGGAAAGAAATTATCTCTTGTTGTGCGCTAATGTCAAAGTAAAAAGAGGGTGTTATTTCTTTTAGTTTTCTCTTGTACTCTATTAGAAGACTTTCTGAAAACCCTTGGGTAATATGTGATAAATAAAGTGCTAGACCCATGCCAATACCCACGGCTTCACCATGTTTGATGTATTCCTTTGGATAATGATCTAAACAATAACTTTCGATGGCATGTCCCAGGGTATGACCGAAATTTAAAGTCTTTCGTCTGCCATATTCATAGGGGTCCTCTGTGACGACTTGATTTTTAATCAATACTGATTCCCATATTAATTCGGCAATCTCGACATTATGAAGGCTCGGAGGGACCAAACAAGTGTCTAGGTATTTTTTATTGGAAATAAAACCGTGTTTTACCATTTCCATCCAGCCAGAAGTAAGTTCTCGCTCCGGTAGAGTGGCTAAAAACTCCGGGAAAATGTAAATACCTTTTGGTTGGGCTACCACACCAATTTGATTTTTTAAAGCGCCTAGATCAATGCCTGTTTTTCCTCCGATAGCAGCGTCTACCATAGATAGAAGCGTTGTTGGGATATTTAAATAATCGATTCCACGGCGAAAGGTGCTGGCCACAAAACCCCCAAGATCTGTCACTACACCTCCTCCAAGATTTATCATTAAGCTTTTTCGGTCACCGCCCTTATTTGCTAATTCTTCCCATAATTTTTGCGTCCATTCGATAGATTTGGAATGCTCACCTTGAGGGATGCTTAGCACGTTTACATCAATTCCCTCGAGGTTTTTTTTGAATTCTGGGTAACAAAATTTAAAGGTGGCTTCGTCGGTTAAAACAAATATTGAACTCCACTGACCTTGATTTAATTGATTATTTAGCCCTGTCCATGCCTGGGGGCCTATGCTAATTGTATGGTCAGTGTTTTCAATGAAATAGGACATCTAGAAAAGCCTTTTGGTGAAAAAATAAAGCTCAAATCTAACTATATTTGCGCTTATTTATTGACTCTATGACAGGAAATAAGTTGTTTGATAACACCGAAAAGGCATTTGCACTTAAGACAGATGGCGCCTTAGAAAGAGCATACGCACTTTTTAGAATGATTTCCAGTGAATCTCTGGTAAAAATTGGCACTAATTTGACTAAGGTGGCCCTCAATATGCATCTTCCTGTCGACGGGCTCATTCGCGCCACAGTTTTCGATCACTTTTGTGGAGGAGTTAATGAGCAAGACGCTATGAAAGTTGTCAAGCTGCTACAATCAGTAGGGGTTCGTTCAGTTCTGGATTATTCGGTAGAGGGTAAGGAAGAACAAGCTCAATTTGATGCTACGCGTGACAAAGTGTTATCATTAATTGAATTTTCGACGGAAAAATCTTCCATGCCGTTTGCGGTATTCAAACCCACCGGACTGGGCCGATTTAAAATTTGGGAGGCCTTTGCTCAGGGATCATTGCAAGGTCCCCTTTTGGAAGAATGGAATCGAGTGGTTCAGCGTTATGACGATCTCGCTATCGCGGCACAACGAAATAAGCTCATGCTCTTGATTGATGCCGAAGAATCATGGATGCAAGATGGGGCAGATGCTTTATGTATGGAAATGATGCTCCGTTATAATAAGAGTGTTCCTGTAGTTTTTAATACCATCCAATGTTACAGGCACGATCGCCTGGATTATCTTAAGGCTGTGCATCTTCAGGCTAAGGCCAAAGGGATTAAACTAGGTTTTAAAGTTGTGCGCGGGGCCTATATGGAAAAAGAGAATGAGCGCGCACGTAACATGGGCTATCCCACGCATATTTGCAGGGATAAGCGACACACGGATGAAGTCTTTGATTCCGTGGTGGATTATATATTACAAAACATTGAAGATATCTCCCTTTTTATGGGTTCCCATAACGAGGAAAGCACACTCAAAGCCTTAGCTCTAATGAACGAGCTTGGAATTGATAAAAACGACCCAAGGGTGTGGTTTGGACAATTGTATGGCATGAGTGATCATATTTCGTATAATTTATCGGACCAGGGTTATAATGTTGCTAAATACATTCCATTTGGTCCTGTGAAAGATGTGATGCCTTATTTAATAAGACGCGCAGAAGAGAATACCTCTGTCGCGGGCCAAACCAGTCGCGAACTTGAGCTTTTAAAAAAAGAATTAAAGCGTCGAAAAGAAGCGCGCACATAATCATAATTCACTTTCATTGCTCAATCTAAAGAAACGGCAAGAGATGATGAATCTGTCAAGAATCAGCTAACCCAGGAGATTGTGGATGATATACTTAGAAAGCTAGATAAGTTTGAAAAAAATAATGATTATCTAAATTCAAGCTTAAGCTTGATGAGTTTGGCTAAGAAGTTTAATACAAACTCAAGTTACCTTTCAAGGGTGTTAAATTCAAGCAAGTCTATTAATTTTTCACAGTACTTGAATGATTTAAGAATTGACTATGCCGTGAATCAAATTAAGAATGATGCTGTGTTCAGAAAATACACAATTGAGGCCATTGCCTCAGAATGTGGCTATAATAATTCAGCCTCATTTTCTAGATCCTTCTATAAAAAAACTGGATTACATCCATCATATTTTGTGAATGAAATACTTAAGGATCAGAAGGCTTAATTGATATTAATTCGGTGCTATCCTTTTTTGCTCGAAAACGAAACTTAAAATTTCCCTTGTTTTCGAAGGAAATTTCTACCATGTAGATGTTGGGTAGTTCACTAGATATTATACTATTTTTAAAATTGACTTCACCATTTAAGAAGACGGACTGTATATTCGCTGAATCAATATTATAATGAGCTAACTCTCTTATTAATGTATTAGATTTTTGCAGCGGCTTACTCTTTAAGAATTTTAATGTTCTAGCATTTGGCCCATAATCGCACGACGTTTTTTTTCCAGATAAAAAAAACATGAGCAAAATAACACCTAAGCCAAATCCTCCTAAATAATAAACAAGACGCTTTATAAAGCTCACAGTTAACTATAAAATCAATAGATTAATATCTCTTGAGGGCAGGTCAAACCAATTTGAAATTGTTCTATTGGTCAGGATGCCTTTATACATATAAGCTCCAGTGCGTAGGCCAAAATTGAATCGGATAGAGGGATCAATACCACCATTATTCCCAATATTCATTAAAAAAGGTGCTAAGATATTGCTTAATGCCAATGAAGCCGATCTTGGGTATCGGGCAGATATATTTGGTACTCCGTAATGAATTACATCATGTAAAACAAAGGTAGGCGCATCATGAGTTGTTAGTCTGGAGGTTTCAATACAACCGCCAGAATCAATGCTAACGTCCACAATTACGGATCCTTTTTTCATGAATTCAACCAATTCCTCGGAAATTACCATGGGTGCTCTATCCATTCCTTTGAGAGCTCCAATTATTACATTACATCGCCTTACTGCTTTCAAGAGTGATTTTGGCTGAATGGTCGAAGTTTGGATATTGTCATCAAGACGGGATTGAATTTTCCTCAAACGATTGATTGAAGGATCAAACACTTTAACCTTTGCCCCCAAACCAATTGCAGTCTTCGCGGCATAGTAACCCACCGTACCTGCTCCTATGATAACAACTTCGGTAGGAGCAACACCAGCTATATTTCCCAGTAATAGTCCTGTGCTAGATTCGTGTTGACTCAAAAGCTCTGAGGCTATAAGAATTGAAGAAGTTCCTGCTAATTCACTAAGAGTTTGCAGAATAGGGTAGTCTCCGTCCTGTTCTTTCACATATTCAAATGCGATTGCTGTAATTTTTTTAGACTGGAGTAATTCAAAAAAAGCTTTTGTTTGACTTTTAATTTGAAGTGCTGAGATAAGAACCGAATTGGGCTTGATCCATTTAGCTTCATCTAAGGTCGGCGGCTCTATTTTTAAAATAATTGGAGACTCAAAAACTTTCTGCGTGTCAGGTGTTATTTCTGCTCCTGCTTCTGAATAATCATGATCTGTAAAACCGGCATTTTCACCTGCGTTGGATTCAATTAATACACGATGGCCGTCTTTGACTAGGTCGGATACAGAGTCTGGTGTGAGCGGTATGCGTGTTTCTTGAAGGTGCCTTTCTTTTGGAATAGCAATGAAAAGCTTTTTGCCGTTAAAAGAAATATCTAACATTTCCTCTTGCGGAAGCAATTCGTGGGGATAAAACGGTGAAGACTGGCTCAATCCTTTGACGCTTATTGAAATAAATCTTTAATCTGTTGCCAAGTATTTTTCTCTTGCGACAACTCTTTTTCGAAAGAGGACAGATCCTTGTCATTCAAACTGTGAAATAATTTTGCTCTAATTAGGTAAACCGATGGAACTAAAACCAACATTAGGGGAATCAAATAATATAATTCTAATGAATCAAGGTTATTACTTTCGTTAATTACCCCCCATAGTTGAAATGAATACATGGCAATTGGGACCAGTATAATCCAACGCCACCAGTGTTTACATGTAAAAAACCACAGCAGTAAAAGCAACAAGGGAATAGCCTTGCCGACAAAATACCAAGCAAATGAAATCCAAGAAGGGAAAGAAGTTGTTATCCTGAAAAAGTAAGTCTCCCAAACTTGGTCGTCGGGGAGACTTTCGTATGTGTAAAATAAATATGGTGTAGAAGCGATGATTAAAACAATCACACTTCCAAGGAAAAAGGACGAATTACCCGTTTTGAAGCGGTTTTTGGTATTTGTCGATTTGTTCGTCGATTTGACCATCATTGATGTTTTCGGGAGTACAAGATACAAATAATGTAGCACCGAACAACAGTACTAAAAGTAGACTTTTAATTTTCATAATACTAGGTTTTGTGAGGTTAAGACTACAAACCTAGACTGAACAAGTTTTTAAAAAGAGATAGTGGTAATTTGTAAAGTTTGACCTTAAATAAAGGGGGGAGAAATTTTGTCAATGATAATTTTATCATTGGAAAAAGCCGTAGAAATTGACTTAATCACTTGTATGTTAGCTACTTATTATTTTTAAGCAATAAACTCCTTTTTGTTTCAGTTAATTTATTTAGTTCTATTTCCACGTACTGTTGTGGCAATATTCCTACAATCAAATCTGGCCATTCAATCAAGTTCCAAGCATCCTCATCTATAAATTCATCAAACCCAATGTCAAGGGCTTCCTCGAGGCTTTTCAGCCTGTAAAAATCATAATGATAAATTTTACAATCGGTCCCGACATACTCATTCATCAAGGCGAATGTAGGGCTTGAAACCACATCTGTACTTCCCAAGTATTTGACCACAGATTTGATCAAAGTTGTCTTTCCAGAGCCCATTGAGCCTTTAAACAGTATGATTTTTGAATGAACGTCCTTTAAAATAGCTTCTGCTGCATTGTCGATATCTTGAATATCAAACTCGATTTTCATTGCTATTTTATATGGGTGCAAAGTTAGTAAATAAATAGTTAACTGGTATGAAAATATCGATAAAATACACAATTTTCTCTATTTTTTAGGATTTAAGACCACGAAAGGAATGATCATTTCCTCTAGTGAAATCCCACCATGCTGATAAGTATTTCTATAGTAATTCACGTAATGGTTGTAATTGTTAGGATAGGCAAAGAAATAATCCCCTTTAGCGAAAATAAAGCTACTGCTCATATTAATGGATGGTAAACGAACTGAGCTCGGATTTTTAACGGCAAAAACCTCTTTTTGATTATAGGTTAAGCTTCGTCCAGTTTTATAACGTAGGTTTAAACTAGTTTGTTTATCGCCCACAACTTTTGATGGACTTTTTACATTTACCGTACCGTGATCGGTTGTAATCATTAGCCTAAAATTCATTGCCGCAGCTTGATGTATGATGTCAAGCAAGGGTGAGTTTTTGAACCAACTCGCTGTTAATGAGCGGTATGACTTGTCGTTGGACGCTAATTCCTTGATCACTTCCATCTCGGTTTTCGCATGTGATAGCATATCGACAAAATTATAAACCACTACGGTGAGCTGCTCGTCTTTATGGGCTCTGAAGTTCTCTGCGAGTTTTTTACCCTGTTTCAGTGAAGTGATTTTATGGTAACTCCAATCTAATTCTAGCCCGAGTCGCTTTAGTTGGAGCCCGAGAAATTCTTCTTCGTAAAGATTCTTTCCGCCCTCATCCGTATCATTTCTCCAATAATCTGGATGTAATTTTTCCATATCTGCTGGGCTTAATCCAGAGAATATAGCATTTCTAGAATATTGAGTTGCGGTAGGCAGAATACTGTAAAAGAGAGATTCTTCGCGCTTTTTATAAAGAGGGTTGAGCAGGGGTTCAAAAGCTTTCCACTGATCATAGCGCAGGTTGTCCACAACCACTAGTAATGTAGGTTGCTTATCAAGTAGTGGGGCTACTTTTTCTTTGAATAAGGTGTGCGACATTACCGGCGCCTGTTGTTCTCCGTGGAACCACTTTTCGTATTTTTTCTCGATGAACTTACAAAACTGGGTGTTGGCTTCTTGCTTTTGACTTTCTAAAATTTCCATCATACCAGTATTCTCAATATTATCGAGCTCCATTTCCCAAAATACTAACTTTTGGTAGAGCTCACTCCATTGTTCTGGTTGATTTATCGTCGATAAATCCATGGCAATCTTGCGGAATTCCTGCTGGTAGTTTTGATTAGTTTTTTGAGAGACTAAGCGGTAATGATCTAAATTCTTTTTCAAGCTAAGCAGTAATTGATTTGGATTCACAGGCTTAATCAGATAATCCGCGATTTTCGAACCGATAGCCTCTTCCATGAGGTGTTCCTCCTCACTTTTAGTGATCATCACCACGGGTAGACTATCCTGAATCTCTTTAATTTCTTGCAATGTCTCAAGACCAGACAATCCAGGCATATTTTCATCGAGAAAGACAATGTCAAATGCTGTTTTTTGGATGGCATTTATAGCCTCAGTGCCACTGCAAACCGGAGTCACTTGATAATTGCGCTGTTCAAGGAATAAAATATGTGGCTTTAACAAATCAATTTCGTCGTCTACCCAAAGAACTTTTATCTCATTCATATACGTATATTTGTCTTGCGCTTTTCTAATATAGATAACCTTTGAGGACGCGTTTTAGTATGCTAAAAGTACACCTAAAGGTGCTAATTAATCGTTAAATTTTGAGTAATTCTCACAAGTTAAAAATTATTAATGACCCAATTTATGGTTTCATTCCAATTCACAATGAATTGATTTTTCAAGTCATTGAGCATCCTTATGTTCAGCGATTGAGGCAAATTTCTCAAATGGGACTGAGCTATTTAGTTTACCCAGGTGCGCACCACACCAGATTTCATCATGCTTTAGGGGCTATGTTTTTAATGCAACGGGCTGTTTCAGTTTTGCGACAGAAACGTGTAGAAATACATGGCGCGGAAGAGGAGGCTTTGTATTTAGCGATTTTATTGCACGATATAGGACATGGACCTTTTTCCCACGGATTAGAAGGCGTGATTGTAACGGGCGTCTCACACGAGTCTCTTTCTCTAGCAATTATGGATCGACTGAATGTAGAATTCAATGGAGCCCTGGACTTAGCCATCGAAATTTTCACAGGAAAACATCCAAAAAAGTTTTTAAAGCAACTTGTCTCTGGTCAACTCGACATGGATCGTCTCGATTTCTTGAGAAGAGACAGTTTTTACACGGGTGTTGCTGAAGGGTCTATCAGTGCACAACGACTGATTGCAATGCTGCACGTTGTAGATGACTGTTTGGTTGTCGAAGAAAAAGGAATTCATTCGGTTGAAAACTTTTTGGTGGCCCGAAGACTCATGTACTGGCAGGTATATTTACACAAGGCTTCACTTTGTGCTGAGCATATATTGATCAAAATTGTTCAAAGAGCGCGAGAGTTGACTACAAAAAAGGTTGCACTGGGCATTCAAGGCCCCTTAAACTATTTTTTATCCAATGATCAAGAACAGGAATTGACCTCTGAAGACCTCGATAATTTTTTGAGACTTGATGATGTCGATATTTTGGCCGCCCTAAAGATTTGGATGGATCATGAAGATTTCGTGCTGAGTCATCTCTCAAGAACCATCATCAAACGCAGACTATTTAAAATTAAAATAAAAGAAGAGCCTTTTTCAGAGGAAAAACTTGAAGAAAAACGTCAAAAGATTGTGCAAAAACACAACCTTTCTAAGGAAGAAGCATCTTATTTTGTGTTTACTGGAAGTATTTCAAATCTCGCCTACAATCGATCTAAAGAGAACATTCAACTCCTGCGCAAGGACGGTGGTCTAATCGATGTGGCGCAGGCAAGTGATCAATTACACATTAAAGCCCTGTCTGAAAAGGTGGTGAAGTATTTTCAATGTTATCCAAAAACCCTTGATTAGAAACGCTTTTTTTATATTTGCACATTGATACCATTTTGATGGAATTTACAGCCAACCAAATTGCAGAAATACTCAGCGGCACAGTCGATGGTGACGGAGATGTAGCGGTTTCTAGTCTATCAAAGATAGAAGAGGGCACCCAGGGCAGTCTGACGTTTTTAGCAAATCCCAAGTATACCAATTTCATTTACACAACCCAGGCTTCAATTGTTATTGTAAGTCAGGACTTTAAAGCGGAGCAAAGTATTCAATCCACTTTGATCAGAGTAGAAGATGCCTATAGTGCTTTTTCAACGCTATTGTCCTATTATAACCAAGTAAAAATGAATAAGCAGGGTGTGGAGCAACCGGTGTATATCTCAGATTCTGCCCGATATGGAGAGAATTGTTACATAGGCGCCTTTGCTTATATTGGCGACAACGCGGTGATAGGCAATAACGTAAAAATTTATCCCAATGCATACATTGGGGATAACGTCAATATCCAGGATAATGTAGTGATCTTCTCTGGGGCAAAGATTTATTCTGAAACTCAAATAGGATCATCGACTGTAATTCACAGTGGCGCTATCATCGGCGCTGATGGCTTTGGATTTTCACCAAACGAACAAGGCACCTACGATAAGGTACCACAGATTGGAAACGTGATTATTGAATCTAACGTAGATGTCGGTGCAGGCACAACAATTGATCGTGCCACACTCGGGTCAACCATCATTCGCAGCGGAGTGAAATTGGACAATCAAATTCAAATTGCGCACAATGTTGAAATCGGAAAAAATACTGTGATTGCTGCCCAAACTGGCATTGCCGGTTCGACTAAAATTGGCGAAAATTGTATGATTGGGGGCCAGGTCGGTATTGTGGGACATATCACTATCGGGAATAATGTAAAGATTCAAGCCCAAAGTGGCATAGGGCGCTCCATTAAGGACAATGAGGTACTTCAAGGTTCTCCTGCCTTTAATTATGGAGAATACAGTAAGAGCTACGTTCATTTCAAAAATTTACCCAAAATTGTCCGGGCGTTTGACGCTTTGGAAAAACAAGTCAATGATGGCAAACAGTAATGGCAAACAAACAACCATCGCCTCAGAAGTTTCTCTAACAGGCGTTGGCTTACATACAGGAAAAAACGTTACGCTTACCCTAAAACCTGCTCCCGAGAACTTCGGCTATAAATTTATCCGAATAGATTTAGAAGATGCCCCAGTAATTGAGGCTGACGCGAATTATGTCGTCAATACCCAGCGCGGCACTAACCTTGAGAAAGCGGGCGTCAAAATTCAAACCTCAGAACACGTATTGGCCGCTTTGGTGGGAATGGAGGTTGACAACTGTATTTTGGAGTTAGATGCTCCTGAACCCCCCATCATGGATGGTTCTTCTAAGTTCTTTGTAGAGGCGATTGAAAAAGCGGGAATTGTAATCCAAAATACTGATCGTGAGGAATTTGTGGTAGATGAGGTGATTTCTTTTTTGGATGAAGAAACGGGAAGCGAACTTACCATACTTCCTGCAAAGGAATATCAAGTGACCACCATGGTTGATTTTGGGACTAAAATTTTGGGCACTCAAAACGCCACTTTAAATACTCTGAGTGATTTTAAAGATGAGATTGCTAACTCCAGAACCTTTAGTTTCCTTCATGAAATAGAAATGTTGCTTGAACATGGTCTTATTAAAGGCGGGGATTTGAATAATGCAATAGTCTATGTCGATAAGGAATTATCCGAAGGCACCATGGATAAATTACGGGCAGCCTTTAAAAAGGACAAGATATCTGTTAAACCAAATGGAATTCTAGATAATTTGACCTTGCATCATCCAAATGAGGCAGCACGTCATAAATTACTCGATGTTTTAGGGGATTTAGCCCTGATCGGCACCCGTATTCGAGGAAAGGTAATCGCCAACAAACCAGGACATTACGTAAACACTCAGTTTGCTAAAAAACTCAGTAAAATCATTAAGGATCGCAAGAGACACGCTGTGCCAAAATTTGATGTTCATAAAACCCCTGTAAAGGAGGTGAACCAAATCATGGCTATGTTGCCGCATCGCCCTCCGTTTTTATTGGTGGACAAAATATTGGAACTGAGTTCCGATCGCGTAGTAGGACTGAAAAATGTCACCATGAATGAGCCGTTCTTCGTCGGCCATTTTCCTGGTGCACCGGTAATGCCAGGGGTTTTGATTGTGGAAGCCATGGCCCAAACCGGAGGTATTTTGGCCTTGAGTACTGTGCCGGATCCTGAAAATTATTTGACTTTCTTTATGAAGATCGATAACGTAAAGTTCAAACATCAAGTCAACCCAGGCGATACACTTGTATTTACACTTGATCTTATTACCCCAATTCGACGCGGGATAGTTCATATGGCTGGAAAAGCTTATGCGAATGATCGCATGGTTACAGAGGCAGAACTCATGGCCCAAATTGTTAAAACCAAATAACATATGAATCAACCACTGGCTTACGTTCACCCTGGAGCGAAAATCGCAAAAAACGTTGTAATCGAACCTTTTACAACGATTCACAATAATGTTGTTATCGGAGAAGGAACTTGGATTGGTTCAAATGTAACCATAATGGAGGGCGCGCGAATCGGTAAAAATTGTAATATTTTCCCAGGATCAGTAATCTCAGCCATCCCACAGGATTTAAAATTTAAAGGAGAAGAAACTACAGCCGAAATTGGCGACAACACCACAATTCGTGAGTATGTTACCATTAACCGTGGGACAATTGACCGGGGCAAAACTGTAGTGGGTGATAATTGCTTGATCATGGCTTATTGCCATATTGCTCACGATTGTATTGTGGGGAATAACTGTATTTTTTCTAACAATAGCACTTTGGCGGGTCACATCAATGTCGGGGATTACGTCGTTTTAGCAGGAATGACTGCAGTGCATCAGTTTTGTATGATAGGCAATCATGCCTTTGTTACAGGGGGGTCTTTGGTCCGTAAAGATGTACCACCCTATGTTAAGGCTGCCCGAGAGCCACTTTCCTATGTTGGGATTAACTCTGTGGGCTTAAGAAGACGGGGATATAACTCAGATCAAATCCGTGAGATTCAAAGTATTTATCGCATTTTATATCAAAAAAACTATAACAATACCCAGGCAGCGCAAATAATAGAAGCAGAGCTAGAGGCCACACCAGAGCGCGATGAAATTTTACAATTCATCAAAGATTCAAAACGTGGTATCATGAAAGGGTATTTTCAAAATTAATTTTCAAATCTTATGGCAAACACTTCAGACATTAGAAAAGGACTGTGTATTAAATTCAATCATGACATTTACAAAATCATTGAATTTTTGCATGTTAAGCCAGGCAAAGGCCCAGCCTTTGTGCGCACAAAACTCAAAAGTGTTACCACAGGAAAAGTTATAGACAATACATTTTCTGCTGGCCATAAAATCGACGACGTCCGAGTAGAAACTCATAAATTTCAGTATTTGTACAATGAAGGGGAGACTTACCATTTTATGAATACCGAAGACTATACCCAAATTCAGCTTCCTGAAAGCGCTTTGGACCGACCAGATCTGATAAAAGAAGGAGAAGTGGTTACGGTGATCATTAATTCAGAAGATCAAATGCCACTGTCGGTTGAAATGCCGGCTCATGTTATCTTAACGGTTATTGAGACAGAGCCTGGAGTAAAGGGAAATACCGCAACTAATGCCACAAAACCGGCCACCGTTGAAACCGGTGCTCGTGTTAATGTGCCCTTATTTATCAATGAAGGAGATAAAATAAAGATAGATACCGATAAAGGGCAATATCAAGAGCGTATGAAGGACTAATCCTTAAATGCGTTTAAATTAATCCCGTTTTTGCTCAGGCTAAGGCGGGATTTTTTTTATTTTAGTGTGAAATAATTGCTGTGAAATTACCACAACCCCACACGCTTAAATTTATCGCCCAACTACTTGATTGTCATTATGTTGGATCGGAGGATTTCCCTGTAGAAGGGTTTAACGAAATACATGTTGTCACTCCAGGTGATATCGTTTTTGTGGATCATCCTAAGTATTATGACAAAGCCTTAAATTCTGCGGCTACCATAATACTGATCAATAAAGAGGTCGATTGTCCACAGGGAAAGGCCTTATTGATTTCTGATGACCCCTTTCGGGACTTCAACAAACTCAAGGATCATTTTAGACCATTTGTGCCCGCTACAGCCATGATTGCGCAGACTGCGCTAATAGGCGATAACACCCTTATTCAGCCGGGCTGTTTTATCGGTAACAATGTCACTATCGGTAAGGACTGCCTGATTCATGCTAATGTGGTGATTTACGATCACACGGTTATTGGTGATCGTGTTGTAATCCACTCGGGCAGTATTTTAGGCGCTGATGCGTTTTATTATAAAAAACGCCCAGAGGGTTACGACCCTCTAAAGAGTAGCGGTCGTGTCGTTATTGAAGACGACGTGCATATCGGTGCCGCCTGCACCATTGATAAAGGGGTTAGCGGTGATACAACCCTTAAAAAAGGAGCAAAAATTGACAATCAAGTCCATGTGGGCCACGATACGATTATCGGTCGTGATTGTTTGATCGCATCCCAAGTGGGCGTAGCTGGATGTGTCGTAATAGAAGATGGTGTAACGATATGGGGCCAGGCGGGAATTACCAGTGCCATTACCATAGGTTCTGGATCGATTATTTCGGCCCAGAGTGGTGTAAGTAAATCACTCGAGGGAGGTAAATCCTATTTTGGTACGCCAGCAGAGGAGTTTAGAAAAAAATATAAAGAATTGGCAGCGCTTCGTCAGTTGCCAGAGGTAGTTGAACAATTAAAAAATAAGTAATGGGACCAAAAAAGCTGGTCAGAGCATTTTATAATGCTCATGTTGTTGAAGATGCAAATGTAGTCTCTAGGTTTTTTCATCCAAATCTTGAGCTAACATGGTTTAGCAGTCATGGTAAGGTAGTCATGGGGTTTGATCAACTCGATGCATTTTTCAAAGAAATAAACAAGACTTATTACGACCTCAGGGTGGTGCTGCATCACCTGGTGAAGGAGGGCAATACCGTAGCGGTGCGTTGTACTTATTTTGCAAGAACCATAGAAAATCCGGATGAGGAATTAGCAATTTCCCATTTCAACACATTTTGGGAGGTATCTGACGGAATCATCGTTAAAGGGCATATGATGAGTCAACCCGCAAGTGCACCCGATTGGCAACCCGTTTCATGAGGGTTGTTCCCGTTTTTTATTGCCAAAGAAGCAATTATTTCTTTTTTTAAACGAGGGCAAAAGTTTAATTTTGCCGCTCATTAACCCATCAAAAATATACACACGCCATGAGTGTACTGGTAAATAAAAATTCAAAAATTATTGTTCAAGGATTTACAGGGAGTGAAGGAACTTTTCACGCCAGTCAAATGATCGAATACGGAACTAATGTAGTCGGCGGTGTAACTCCAGGAAAAGGTGGTCAAACTCATTTGGATCGCCCAGTTTTTAATACAGTTGCCGAGGCCGTTGCCAAAGTCGGTGCAGACACCAGTATTATTTTTGTTCCGCCGGCTTTTGCTGCCGACGCTATCATGGAAGCAGCCGAAGCGGGAATCAAGGTCATCATTACCATCACTGAGGGCATTCCAGTGGCTGACATGATTAAAGCCGCAGATTATATCAAAGATCGCGATTGTCGTTTGATCGGTCCGAACTGTCCAGGAGTCATTACCCCTGAGGAGGCCAAAGTGGGGATCATGCCCGGTTTTGTCTTTAAAAAAGGACCTGTCGGTATCGTCTCAAAATCAGGAACCTTGACTTATGAGGCTGCAGATCAGGTCGTACGCCAAGGCTTAGGAGTGACCACAGCCATCGGAATAGGAGGGGATCCCATTATTGGTACCACGACAAAAGAAGCACTATCATTGCTCATTAATGATCCAGAAACCCATGCTGTTGTGATGATTGGAGAAATTGGCGGTCAGTTAGAGGCTGATGCAGCGCATTGGTATGCAGCTAGTGGCAGCACTAAACCAGTAGTTGGTTTTATTGCCGGTGAAACGGCTCCTGCAGGACGTACGATGGGTCATGCCGGTGCAATTGTAGGCGGAAGTGACGACACGGCCCAAGCCAAAAAGAAAATCATGCGTTCTTGTGGCATTCACGTGGTGGATTCTCCGGCTGAAATCGGCAAGAGAGTCGCAGAATTACTTAAATAAGCCGGGTTATTGTATTCAGATCACAAACCGACCTGAATCCATTAAAATCAGTATATTCAACAGCTAAACCAGATTAAAAATGAAATTACTCGAAAACAAAGTTGCTCTAATTACGGGAGGAAGCCGAGGTATCGGTAAGGGCATTGTAGAAGTTTTTGCCGCTCATGGTGCGCATGTTGCTTTTACCTATAATTCGTCTGCCGAGGCGGCTAACACTATGGCAGAGTCACTTTCTAAAGACGGTGTTAAGGTTAAGGCCTACCAAAGTGATGCTGCAAAATTTGATCAGGCAGAGTCTTTAGTGGCTCAAGTTTTAGAGGACTTTGGCAGTGTTGATATTCTGATAAACAATGCTGGAATCACAAAAGATAACTTGTTGATGCGCATCAGTGAGGAGGATTTTGATCGTGTGATCGAAGTAAACCTCAAGTCTGTGTTCAATATGACCAAAGCTGTTCAGCGTTCTATGCTCAAACAACGTCACGGTAGCATCATCAATATGAGCTCGATTGTCGGGGTTCAAGGAAATGCCGGTCAAACCAATTATGCCGCGTCCAAGGCGGGCATTATAGGATTTTCGAAATCAGTAGCCCTGGAGCTAGGCTCAAGAAATATCCGTTGTAATGTTATTGCTCCCGGATTTATCGAGACCGAAATGACTCAGAAACTCGATGAGGCCACGGTACAATCTTGGCGTGATGGAATTCCGCTCAAAAGAGGAGGGACCCCTGAGGATATCGCCAATACTTGTTTGTATTTGGCCAGTGATCTTTCGGCATACGTGACGGGTCAAGTCATACATGTAGACGGAGGTATGTACACCTAAACCGACCTTAACGGGTCCTTCACATGGAACCATTTATACAAAATCAATGGCTGTGGTTGATCATTTTGGTCCCCTTATCATTGGTTTTGTCGTTTCTACTCTATGCCAAAGCAAATTTTCCCAAAAGATGGATTAAGGTGCTGCTGATCGCCTTAAGGACTGCTTCTTTGGCTCTGATTTGTATTTTGTTGTTAAATCCGCAAATCAAACAAAAATCGGTTACTTTGGAGTTTCCCGAGCTCAGTATTTTATTGGATCAATCGAGATCTATAAAGGACAGCTCGGCTGTGGTTAGCTTTTACAATCAGTGGAAAAATGACCAAGACTTGAACAGCAAGTTTAAGGTGAATTGGTATGGTTTTGGCCCAGATACACGTCCTTTGTATAAACTGGGCTTTGACGAGTCTGAGTCCAATATCGGTGGTGCAATTAAAAATCTCGATCGTATTTTAGGTCAGTCTCAAGGGCCAATAATTGTTGTTACTGACGGACAACAGACCATCGGTCCTGCCTATAATTATTACAAATCAGATAATCGCACGATCTATCCTGTAATTTTAGGAGATACAATTTGGCCTGAAGACCTTTACATTCAGCGCGTTACTGCTAACCCCATTGTGCGCAAGGGCCAGGCATTTGAGGTTGAATTATTGGTCAATCGATCTGGTTCCTCTGAAATGATTAAAACGCAGCTCGAGGCCTATCAAAAGGGTGTAAAAGTAAAGTCAGTCGATGTTAATTTTCCCTTTGGTACAAGCAGTCAATTGATACAGTCCCAGCTCATTACTGATGTTGTAGGGAGTCAAACTTTTACTTGGGTTCTGAAGTCACTGCCTGGGGAGCAAATTGTGAACAACAATGCGGTGTCCTTGAACGTAGAGGCTGTAGATGAGCAGAGACGGATTTTGTTAGTTTCTGATCATAGCCATCCAGACATTGGTGCTTTAACTCGAGGACTATTGGCAGACGACCGCACTGAGGTAATCCAGACAAGCCCCGAAGGCGCAATGGAGCTTTTAGAGGATATCGATGCGGTAATTGTGTATCAACCCAGCAATAATTTCTCTGAGTTGCTGGCTAAAATTGCCCAAGAACGCATCAATGTATGGGTCATATCCGGACCCCAAACTCAGTGGTCTGAAATTACCAAAATTCAACCCGCAATAAAAAAAGACCAAATCGGTGTGAGCGATGCTTTGTTTGCGCAAGTCAACAAGGACTTTTCTTTATTCAAAAGCCCTTTGAGTCAATGGAGTGAGATGCCACCACTAGTCTCAGATATCGGCCAAATTAGCATTGAAATACCACATGAGGTCTTGCTAACTCCTACGATTCAAAATCAGCCTCACAATAGCCTTATGCTGGGGTTTCTTGAAGTAAATGATGTCCGCTGGGTTGTTTGGGACGGTATCAATTTTTGGCGTTGGAGGATGGAGGCCTTCAGGCTGTCAAAATCACATGAGTCTTTCGATGCTTTTTTAGGAATTCTTGCCAAATACGTCAGTAAGCGCCAAGAGAAAAGTGTCCTAAGGCTAGATTATAAAAACATCTACTCCCAGCGCGCCCAGGCAGAGTTTTACGTGCAATACCTCGATAAAACGGATGCTGTAGATTTGACTGCCAATATTGAATTGCGAATGACGCATCAGCAAAGTAAAAAAGTCATTATACGACCCCTTATGGCCGACACAAAACAATATAAATTAAGTTTGTCAGACCTAGCCCCAGGGGTTTATGATTTTACGGTTAGTGTTTTGGGTACAGATTATCAAAAAAGCGGTCAATTTGAAATAGCACCAATTGACAGTGAGATAGGGCAGGGCTATGCAAAAATTCAGCCGATGAAAGCATGGGCCGCTTATAATCACGTTGACTTACAAGATTTAAGTCAAATGGGTGAATTCAAAGAATTTTTAAAAAGTCAAAAAGAGTTTTTACCGCGCGAGCGAGTCGAAATCAAAAATCTAGACTTCATTCGATGGTATTACGCTCTAGCTTTATTAATTTTGACAAGTGCTTTAGAGTGGTTCATCAGAAAATATAACGGGCTGATTTAGTTCATTGTTCTAAGAATCTGTGGATTCACTACCCAGAGTAGCCTCAATCACTTACAAGTCATCGAAAAAAACATATAAATAAACCTCTTTTAAATCAAAGAAAAAGCAAAACATTATGGATAAATTACCTAGAGCAGGAGTGCCTGCAATCACCTTAATCATATTCGCGGTCATTATTCTCGCGAAATCAGCAATCACAATTGGCTCTGGAGAAGCTGGAGTCCTTTATAAAACCTTCGGCGGTGGTGTTGTTACGGATGAGCCACCATTGGGCGAAGGATTTCATCTTGTTGCTCCTTGGAATAAGGTGATTGTATATGAGGTACGTCAGCAAGAGTTATTTGAAAAAATGAAAGTTCTTTCTTCAAACGGACTTGAAATTCAAATTGACGCCTCAGCATGGTACCAGCCAATCACTCCGGATTTAGGAAGACTTCATCAAGAAAAAGGGGAGAATTACCTTGAAAGAATTATTCAGCCTGCTATTCGCAGTGCAGCGCGTAGTGTAGTAGGGCGTTATACTCCAGAACAGCTTTATTCTTCGAAGCGCGATGCCATACAGGATGAGATTTATGCGGAGACCAAAAAGATTTTAGATCGCCAGTACGTTCAACTAAATGAGGTGTTAGTGCGCGACGTAACCTTACCGCCGACCATCAAAGACGCTATTGAGCGTAAACTCAAGCAGGAACAAGAGTCTTTAGAGTACGAATTCCGTTTGGTAACCGCTGAGAAAGAGGCTGAGCGTCAAATCATTGAAGCTCAAGGAAAGGCAGATGCAAACCGTATTTTGAGTGCATCCCTGACCGATAAAATTTTGAGCGACAAAGGGATCGAGGCCACTATTAAGTTATCTGAGTCTAATAACGCTAAAGTTATCGTGATTGGTTCAGGAGAAGATGGCTTGCCTCTGATTTTAGGCAATAACTAAAGGTTAAAACTCCAAAAATGGCCAAAATAGTCATCTTGCATGGACCTAATCTAAACCTACTGGGCAAACGTGAACCAAAAATTTACGGGGCCCAAGGGTTTGATAGTTATTTGGAGCATCTAAAAGAGTCCTATGCGGATCACGAGTTAATCTATGCACAAACTAATGTAGAGGGGGTGCTTATTGACCTATTGCATGAGCATGGCTTTACTGCCGATGGCATCATACTTAATGCAGGAGCATATACCCATACCTCGGTCGGCATAGGGGATGCTGTGCGGGCCATAGATACTCCTGTTGTCGAGGTGCATATTTCAAATACATTTGGACGGGAAGATTTCCGTCATCGCTCTTATATTGCGCCCCATGCTGCTGGAGTAATTGTAGGCTTCGGGCTCAAGGTCTACGATCTGGCATTAAATTATTTCAAATAAAAAAATCCTCGAAAGAGGATTTTTTTTTGCGCTGATTCCAAAAAAGGAATTGAAAAACAGATCTATGCTATGCAATAGTTTCAGTTGAAATCTGATTCCAAATAATAAACTGAAATATCAATTTGATTTTGACCGCAGACTAAAGGTGAATCACCTCGTCATAAGCGGCAGCTACTGCCTCCATTACAGCCTCACTCATGGTAGGGTGTGGGTGGATTGCTTTTAGAACTTCGTGTCCTGTGGTTTCGAGTTTTCTCGCCACAACTGCCTCTGCAATCATATCCGTAACCCCAGCACCAATCATATGACATCCGAGCCATTCGCCGTATTTGGCATCAAAAATAACCTTTACAAAACCGTCTTTGGCTCCTGAGGCACTGGCCTTACCACTGGCTGAAAAAGGGAATTTACCGACTTTAATCTCATAACCCTGTTCTTTGGCTTGTGCTTCGGTGAGCCCTACACTTGCTATTTCTGGAGAAGTATAGGTACACCCTGGGATGTTTCCATAATCAATCGGCTCTGCATGCATGCCAGCAATTTTCTCGACACAAGTAATGCCCTCAGCCGAGGCAACGTGCGCCAATGCTGGACCAGGGACAACATCTCCTATGGCGTAATATCCAGGTATGTTAGTGCGGTAGAACTCATCTACCATAATTTTTCCTTTATCGGTAACAATCCCGACTTCTTCAAGGCCAATGTTTTCAATGTTTGCTGCGATTCCCACTGCTGAGAGTACAATATCGGCGTGTAATTCTTTCACACCGTCTTTTGTTTTCACACTAGCTTTTACACCTTCACCAGAAGTGTCTACACTCTCGAGTGCCGCATTGGTCATGACATTGATGCCATTTTTCTTGAAAATTTTCTCAAATTGTTTTGACACCTCTTCATCTTCTAAAGGCACAAGGTTGGGCAAATACTCTACGATAGTTACCTCTGTGCCCATGCTGTTGTAAAAGTTCGAGAATTCAACCCCGATTGCGCCACTTCCCACAACAATCATGGACTTAGGTTGCTCTGCAAGGGTCATTGCCTCGCGGTAACCGATTACTTTTTTACCATCTTGAGGGAGGTTAGGCAATGCACGCGAGCGGGCACCTGTGGCAATAATAATGTGCTCTGCGCTGTAAAGGGTACCATCGACATCGACTTTTTTACCTGGCTTTAAAGTACCATAACCCTCGATGACTTCGATTTTATTTTTTTTCATCAAAAATTGAACACCTTTACTCATCCCATCAGCTACAGAACGACTGCGCTGAACCACTTTTGAGAAATCTTTATCAAAATCACTGACGGTGATACCGTAATCAGCAGCATGTTTTATATAATCAAAAACTTGGGCACTTTTAAGTAAAGCTTTAGTGGGAATACAACCCCAATTCAGACATACTCCGCCAAGGTTTTCCTTTTCTATTACTGCGGTTTTTAAACCGAGTTGAGACGCTCTAATCGCCGTTACATATCCTCCTGGGCCACTGCCTAATACTATTACGTCAAAAGATTTCATTTGTTCAAAAATTTTTTGTGTTGAATGCCAGCAAATTTACAAAATAAAAACCCGGTTTTAAACCGGGTTTTCTTCAGATTTTTCATCAAATGTTATGGAGAGTGAATTTACACAGTAGCGCTGTCCAGTCTGGGTCGGGCCATCAGGAAAGACATGACCTAAATGACCCCCGCAAGCTTCACACATTATTTCTGTGCGAATCATGCCATGACTGGTGTCTCGCTCATAGGCCACAGACTCAGGAACACTGCGATCAAAAGAGGGCCATCCGCAGCCGCTATCAAATTTCGCATCACTCTCGAAAAGATGTGCGTTGCAGCCTGCGCAGCGATAAATTCCAGGGCGGTATTCCTTATTGAGCTCGCCGCTAAATGGCCGCTCAGTGCCTTTGAGTCGCAAGATTCGATAACGTTCAGGGCCTAATTCATCTAACCATTGTTGATCTGTTTTATTCATCAAATAGTAATTTAAAAAGTTTACTCAAATTTTTTCTATTTCCTTTATGCTAAGAACCCTAAAACTTTCTACCCTAATAATGAATATCGTGATGTCTCTACCTTGGATTCCTATTATGGGCGTCAAAATAGGAATAAGTTAGTTTTTAGTCTCAGAGGGGATGAATTTCAAGGCGACACCATTGATGCAATGACGCATACCTGTGGTCTCTCTTGGACCATCAGGAAACACATGCCCTAAGTGCCCTCCGCAATTGGCGCAATGTTCTTCTGTACGTGTATAACCTAAGTCATAATCCGTGCTGTAAGCGACAGCCTTTTGAATAGGACGGTCGAAAGAAGGCCAACCTGATCCGCTTTCAAATTTGGCGGTAGATTCAAAAAGTGGCGCTCCACATCCACCGCAGTGAAAAGTGCCTGAGCGATATTCTTTGTTGAGTTTGCTGCTATTTGGTGGTTCAGTTGCGGCTTGTCTCAAGACGCGATAAGCCATAGGGCCTAACTGTTTTTGCCAAACTGAATCTGGTTTTTCAATGGGAAAAACTTCATCTTGTTTCTGGGCTTTGGAACCACAGGAACTCAGCAAAAGGGTAAATAATACCGGTAAAATAAAAGCGCTACGCATAATTTAAGGGCTATAATTAGTTGCCTAAAAATTCAAAATCTCCTGACTGTTCTATATCCTCCATACTCAAGGAAGCATCGCCGTATTCAGCGGGCACAATAGCAATTCTAAAGAGCTGATTTTGTGTCCATTCAGTCCCTAAAGTGTTGAGGTTAAAATTGCCGTCGAGAAAAAACTTTACATCGAAGTACGTATGATTGAAGGTATATAAAAATGTGCCACCGCCAGCGTCAAAGTAGGTAGTAGGCAATGGTGTCCAAATATCGGCGGTATCAAAAATACCTTCATGGCGATATACCAAAATAGCATCGCTCTCAAATACTTCTATATCCAATGGCAAGGTTACCACTTGTTGATAACCATTGCTTTGATCTAGGTCAACACTTACCTCAATAACTTTTCCTAAAATACTGACTCCTGGAATTCCGGGAGGGCCTTCGGGTCCTTCGCAAGAAGCAAATAAAATTCCGAGGCTAAGCAGGGTGAAAAATATACGTTTCATAATCTTTGTTTTCTAGGTGGGTGCAAAAGTTAGGCCAAAATTAATCAAATGCGTTTTTATGGTATTTAGCTTTTAAATAAATGGTTAACTTGGACCAAAGCTAAACGATACCAATTTAGGGTAATCCTTTCAGAAAATGAAACAAGCAGAACTACACAGCATCAAAGGCAATAAGCGATATATCAATGCATGGGCCTTTTATGATTGGGCAAACTCGGCATATAGCTTGGTCATTTCTTCGGCGATTTTCCCCATTTTTTATGGCGCCCTGTTTTTAAGCGCTGGAATGGAAACAGTTTCTATTTTTGGGGGAGAGATACGGCCGACCCCGCTAATTAGTTATGTCACCGCAGCGGCATTCATTGTGGTAGCGCTTTGCTCCCCTCTGCTTTCTGGGATTGCGGATTTTGTGGGCAATAAAAAAGCCTTTTTGAAATTTTATTGCTATTTGGGCTCATTGTCCTGTATGGGACTGTACTTCTTTGACTTAGACCATATCTATCTTGGACTATTGTGTTATTTCTTTGGTCTAATTGGTTTTTGGGGTAGTATTGTTTTTTACAATTCCTACCTGCCAGACATTGCCCATCCCGACCAGCAAGACAGAGTAAGTGCGCAAGGATTTTCATTGGGGTATATCGGCAGCGTATTGCTGTTGATCGTAAATCTTGCTATGGTGATGAATCCCGAGGCATTCGGTTTTGAGGCCTCTGGAGCAGGAAGTATGGAGGCCATGCGTTGGTCGTTTGTTATGGTAGGGTTATGGTGGATGGGCTTTAGTCAATATACGTTTTATGTATTGCCAAAGGGCGTTAGTACACCCCATAAAGTCACAAGATCTGTTGTGTTTAATGGATATGCTGAACTTAAAGCCGTTTATCAGGCCCTTAATGACAATCTACGTCTTAAGCGCTACCTCACTGCATTTTTTGTGTACAGTATGGCCGTGCAGACTATTATGCTGGTTGCGACCTATTTTGGGGAACAAGAAATTGCTTGGCCAGATGAAGGCGCAAAAACTACTGGGCTGATTGTGAGTATATTGATCATCCAACTTTTGGCCATGATTGGGGCTCAATTAACCTCAAAAGCCTCACATAGATACGGTAATCTTAAAACGCTTATCGCCGTCAATAGCGTATGG
This sequence comes from Candidatus Rokuibacteriota bacterium, assembly GCA_900299425.1. Lineage (GTDB taxonomy): Bacteria > Bacteroidota > Bacteroidia > Flavobacteriales > Flavobacteriaceae > BACL21. The sequence goes on along the minus strand of OMJU01000059.1, from coordinate 1,556 downwards.
GCAGCCATGAGCATTTATGCTTATTTTATGGTCAGTCCTGTTCAATTTTATTTGGCCGCGGCAATTGTTGGCCTGGTAATGGGTGGTATTCAGTCTCTGAGTCGTTCAACCTATTCAAAGTATCTGCCACAAACTGAAGATACAGCCTCTTATTTTAGTTTTTATGATGTGGCAGAAAAGATTGGAATTGTTATCGGAATGTTGCTTTATGGTTTTATAGACCAAATTACAGGAAGCATGAGAAACTCCGTTTTGTTTTTGATTGTCTTTTTCATTTCTGGGATCGTTTTGTTGTTGCGTGTTCCAGAGAAAATTAAGCCTTGATTACACAATTTTTACTTAAGTTTGCGTTACATACCTAAAGCAAATCTTGCCCTATGAAGAAATACTTGGTTCGCGGTTTATTGATGACCGTTTTCAGTCTGTTTTTGTTTTCAGCATGTGAAGACGAACCACTAACCGGTGATTTTATTACCGATGAAGAAGCCAATGACACAAGTGTGTTTTCGGCCAGCATTAATGGTGAAGCATTTTCAGCATCGACCACTACAGGGCAATTGATTAACGGTGTGTTACTGATGACAGGAACTGATTATTTTGGTAACATTATTTCTATTGTCATTACCAATATCGGTACATGTACATTTGATCTCACCCAAGAAATTAACCCCACAAGCTTTATTTTAGAAGCACCGACAGAAGTGCCATTTGAGGTATTGAACAGTTTGGGTGGATCTGGCACCGCGGTTATACAAACCTATGACCAGGACAATCAAACAGTCAGTGGTATTTTTTCATTTACCGCCATTAGAGAAATTAGCGATGGAGCAGGAGGTACCATTACCGAGTCCGTGGTGGTAACAAATGGTGTCTTTACGGATATACCCTTTACTCTTGTAGATGGTTCTTTGGATCCTTTTGATTGTGATAACGGAGGAGTTGATCCGGGAGACGACCCTGGTGATTCTGGAATTGTCGACCCCGACAGCAGTTTCTTTGCCCTTGTTGATGGTCAAGAATTTATCGATCAAACCTTTGTGGCAGAGATTCTGATGGTAGGTAGTGACGAGGTTGTTAAGTTGACGGCAACTGCACCGACTCTGGAGCGCATGGAGTTTTTTATACCTATGGGCCTTAGTGTAGGAACCTATGATTTTGACCCAATTTTTAACGGTTCAAACCTAACAGTAGCATACACAGATAGTCAGGGAACTGAGGCTATGACCTCAATGATGGGTTCTATCACTTTTGAAGAATACGGCAATATCACCGGTAAACTCGCTGCAACATTTGAATTTACGGCGAGCGATCCTATCGGTATCAATGAAGGAGAAGTCTTGGTGACCGAAGGGACGTTTGTCATGGATTATCGTCCTGACTCAACACTGGCAGAAAACACTTTGAGCGCCGAAGTTGACGGAAGCAGTTTTGTGGGGACCTCTGTGGAAGTATTGCTCAATCCGAGTTATGACACCACTTACGTTCAACTTACGGCCATTGATGCCGACACAAATCGATCTATCGCTTTGAGTTTCCCGATTAATGTCATGCCTGGG
>OMJU01000058.1 GCA_900299425.1 Candidatus Rokuibacteriota bacterium | reverse complement strand
GCCGCGTTTTTTATTTTATTTTTTTAAAATTCTGCTGGTTTTGGTAAAACCTTCTTGCAAATCATATTAATGCTATCCTCGGAGATAATTACGGCTTGAATTCTTTGGCCTGCGTTATTTCAAGACACAATATGGGATCCCATTTGGCCCAGGCCTAATACCCTGATCATTGTTCCAGGTCACATTTTCAAACCTACTTATGCTTTAGCGATGCACTCTTTTTAAAGAACACTAAATGGGCAATTCCTTTAAAAATTGATAACCATTGTTGTCCTTGTTAATGGCACAATAATAGTGACTCAATCCATTGGTAACCATCAGAAAATCAGATTTTAGCGTACTATTATAGCGCGCGATTTGATCAAAGGTTTCTTGATTGATTTTTACTTCGGGGCGTTTGCATTCTACCACCAGCTTAATGCGCCCATCAGGCCAATACAAAAGTAAATCGCAACGACGCGTAAGTCCATTTACTTCAATTTTTTGCTCGGATTTCATCAGCGAGACTGATTGCTTTTGGTCGTGCAATAGCCATTGAATAACATGCTGGCGCACCCATTCCTCGGGGGTCAAAATCACAAATATTTTCCGCAACGGATCAAAGATCAACCGTTTGTTTTCGCTATTTTTGAAACGAAAGGAGTATGTGGGAAAATCCAGTGGAATCATAACGCAAAGTAATGTTTTGTTTCAGTTTTTCATAGTGGTTTAAGATTGAAACCCGTCCTTTTTTGTAATTCTCAAACATAATCTAGTAAAGAATAATGGCTCTTGAGCAAGTAAACTCTATCATCAAATCCATAGACTCAGGACAGATCGCTCCGATTTATGCTTTGATGGGAGAGGAGCCCTACTACATTGATGTGATCAGTCAATATATTGAGGACCGCGTTTTGTCAGAGGCCGAAAAGGGATTCAATCAAATTGTTCTTTATGGCCGTGACACAAAGGTAGAGGAGGTCATAGAGCATGCAAAGAGGTTTCCGATGATGTCTCAGCGACAGGTGATCATAATTAAGGAAGCTCAGGATCTGTCACGCACTATAGAGCAACTTGCCGATTATGCCGCAGCGCCTCAACCCACGACAGTTTTGGTGCTCTGCTATAAATACAAAAAGTTAGATGCCAGAAAAAAGCTACTTAAAGCCATCAAGGCAAAAGGCGTTGTTTTTGAAAGCAATAAACTGTACGACAATCAAATTCCCGAATGGATCAAAAAAGTCCTCTTGGGCCGCGGACGACATATCGCGCCAAAAGCAGCGCAGATGCTCGCTGATTTCCTCGGCAATGATTTGAGTAAAATCAACAAAGAATTAGAAAAACTATCCATTGTCATCTCTCAAAGTCAGGAAATTGATGCTGCGCTGATCGAGGAGCATGTCGGGATCAGTAAGGATTACAATAATTTTGAATTACAGTCTGCCATTGCAAAAGGCGATAAAGTGCGGGCCTTTGCAATTGCACAGTATTTTGCAAATAACCCGAAGAATCACCCTGTGGTCATGACCATTGCTCTGCTGTATAACTTCTATTCAAAGCTGCTTTTATATCATTCCTTGAGCGATAAATCGATTGCGCCCAAAGTGCTCGGGATTAACCCATACTTTGTCAAAGAATATCAAACGGCAGCGCAAATTTATCCCATGAAGCGGGTCTCGGCGATCATTGCATCTATTCGCCAAATCGATATGAAAAGTAAGGGGCTCGGTACCGTGCCATTGGCCCCAAAAGACCTACTGCAAGAGTTGCTTTTGGCAATTTTTAATTAAAAACTTCTGCCTTTATTAATGGGGTGCCAGATTTGGTTCTAGCTGGGCGACACCTCGGTTCTGTGCCTGGAGGGTTTACTTTTTATCGATAGAAAAAGATCCCGGACCCATTAAGGCCACAGTAATGAAGGCAAACATATAGAGCAAGGCGAGTTCTTTTTTGGCAATCGGATCATGCCCATGCACCACAAAAGCTGCGACTGCCATTGTAAAGGCACTGATTACCGATGCTGCCCGAGACTGCAAGCCAATAAGAATTAAAACTGGTGCCACAACTTCACCGGCCAAGACTAAAATTGAAGATACAACACCGCCTAAACCAATTGGGTCTCCGACCAAAACAAAATCTCCTTCTATAAAGCGCATGAGCTTTGGAAAACCATGTGTCAACATGAGTAATGAAAATACAGCTCTAAAGAGCAATAGGCCTAGGTCATTGTAGCGTTTCATACATCAGAGTTTTTGTGGTCTAAATATAATTGTTTTTTAACAACTACGACTGGTATTTCATCAGTAGCGCTGTAAGGTGTAAAAAGCAAAAATAAGTGTTGTATTCTTGGTCTATGAACATTAGGAAAGCCCTTGAATAAGCCCTATTTTTGTGATGCATTTTTGCGCAAAACGCGACGCATAGATGTCCTAAAAAATTAATTGATGAAGCAATTAAAATATTGGATTAAAGCTGCACGACTAAGAACTTTACCCTTGTCGCTTTCTGGAGTATTGTTGGGTTGTGCTCTGGCAGTAGAGGCCTTTTGGCAGCATCCATTATTTTGGTGGGCCATGGCTACCACCATTGGATTTCAAGTCTTGTCAAATTTTGCCAACGATTATGGCGATGGGGTTAAGGGCACTGATGCCCAAAGAACAGGAGAGGCCAGAATGGTTGCCTCCGGTTTTATTTCCGCCCCTCAAATGAAAAGGGCTGTTTGGATTACAGGTAT
>OMJU01000057.1 GCA_900299425.1 Candidatus Rokuibacteriota bacterium | reverse complement strand
GCACGAGTCACCACAAAATCAAATGTACCTTGGGTGGTTTCAGCCCTCTGATGAAAAGCAGATAAATTATTCAGACCCAGATTTTGAGCCACCTCTTGGACCACCTTTATTTTTTTTCCAATGCTGTCCACCAAAACAAATTCCGTATCTGGAAACATAATAGCTAACGGAATCCCGGGAAATCCCCCACCCGTGCCTACATCCAAAACGCGAGCATCAGGCCGAAATGAAAGAACTTTAGCGATTCCTAGAGAATGAAGCACATGACGCTCGTATAATGCATCGATGTCCTTTCTTGAAATCACATTGATCTGCTCATTCCAGTGTCGATAAAGCCCTTCTAAAGCACCAAATTGATCAAATTGACTTGGGCTGAGTTCAGGGAAATATTGTTTGATGACCTCCATAACAGTTATTAACCACAAAAGTACGCCTTCCTTGATAATTTTAATTCTACTTGGTCCAGTATTAAGTCCTAGATGCTTATTTTAGTACATCAATTGACGACCAAACCTTAATTAAACTAACTATAGTGGGGCCTACAACAATCAAATTTCCGCGCGCAGACAAGACACAGTTTTTTAAAACACTGAACCGCCGAGTAAACGAATATTTTAAAGAAAATAACCTTTCGAAATCAGGTAACTGGCGTCTACATCTTAAATCTATGGTGATGTTTGGCATTTATTTGGGACCCTATATCCTTTTATGGACTATGCCTTTGTCGGGATGGATTCAATTAATATTGTCTATCATTATGGGGGTGGGCATGGCCGGTGTGGGCATGAACGTGATGCACGATGCCAATCACGGGGCCTATTCTAATAAAAGTTGGATCAACAAGATACTGGGCAGCAGCATATACATACTGGCCGGTAATGTCTACAATTGGCAGGTACAGCACAATGTACTGCATCACACCTACACGAACATTCACGGGCATGACGAAGATTTAGAGGCTGGGCGTATTTTGCGATTTTCCAAGCATGCCCCATGGAAGCGATTCCACAAATTCCAGCATATTTACGGCGTTTTATTTTACGGCCTATTAACCATAAACTGGGCGATCACTGTTGATTTTATGCAAACTCAGCGTTATTTAAAAAGAAAGCTCTCTTATGGACGATTTCCGAATCCTTGGCGTCAATGGACAGTTTTAGTAGCGACCAAAATTTTGTATGCGACAATCTGGCTTGTGATTCCAATGCTATTTTTCCCTATGGCTTGGTGGCAAATTATCATCGGTTTTGTGGTCATGCATTACACAGCTGGACTGATCTTGAGTATCGTATTTCAACTCGCTCATGTCATTGAAGATACCGCAATGCCCCTCCCTGATGAGTCAGGGACCATGAAAAATACTTGGGCCATTCACCAATTATTCACAACGGTCAATTTTTCAACGAAAAACAGGTTGATGAATTGGTTTACTGGAGGACTGAATCATCAGGTTGAGCATCATATTTTTCCTAATATCAGTCATATCCATTACACGAAAATTGCAGCTATTGTTAAGAAAACAGCTCTAGAATTCAACCTACCCTATAACGAATATAGAACAACCAGGTCAGCCATTGCTGCCCATTTTAGACATTTAAAAGACATGGGGATGAAACCCGCTTTGTAATCACACATGAATCCAAAATTATCAGATCGCGTCAATGAGATGGCGACCTCGGCCACACTGGCCATGGCCGCTAAAGCCAGAAGTTTAAAAGAAGAAGGAGTCTCGATCATTGGACTGAGTCTGGGAGAACCAGATTTTACTGTTCCTGAATTCGTCAAAGAAGCCGCAATAAAGGCTATTGAAGATGATTATCACGCATACAGTCCTGTGGATGGTTATGCAGAATTAAAAAAAGCCATTGCACTTAAATTCAAAAGAGACAATAATTTGTCCTATGCTCTTGATCAAATTGTTGTTTCAACAGGCGCCAAACAATCACTGGCTAATCTCGCTCAAGTCCTGCTTAATCCTGGAGATGAAGTTATATTACCCGCTCCTTATTGGGTGAGTTATGCTGATATTGCCAAAGTATCGGGCGGCGTTCCTGTAGAAATTAAAACCTCAATTGAAACAGACTTTAAAATAACCCCTGAGGATCTGCAAAAAGCCATAACTCCTAAGACTAAAATGATGATTTACAGCTCTCCTTGTAATCCAAGTGGTTCGGTTTACAGCAAGGAGGAATTGCGTGCATTAGCGGATGTGCTGTTAGATTATCCGGAAATTATCATAGTCAGTGATGAGATTTACGAGCACATTAACTTTAGTGGTAGTCATTTTTCTATGGCTCAATTTGAGGATATGTACGAGCGCACGGTAACGGTAAACGGAGTTTCCAAAGCCTTCTCAATGACAGGCTGGCGTATCGGTTATATCGGTGGGCCAAGTTATATAGCGAGGGCTTGTAATAAAATGCAGGGCCAAGTGACTAGTGGCGCAAACTGTATCGCTCAAATAGCCACAGTAAAAGCCCTGGAAACCCCTCCTACTGCCATTCAATACATGGTCGATGCATTTAAAGAAAGACGGGGCCTTATATTATCATTATTAGGGGATATTCCTGGGTTTAAAACCAACGTTCCTGAAGGGGCATTTTACGTATTTCCAGACATATCCTATTATATCGGACGCACACTAAAAGGTCAACTGATCAACTCCGCCGGTGATTTCGCACTGTTTTTACTCGAGCACGCTGGTGTGGCTACGGTGACCGGTGAAGCCTTTGGAGATCCTGACTGTATTCGCATCTCATATGCTGCCTCGGAATCAGACATAAAAGAGGCGATGAAAAGGATTAAAGACGCATTAGCGAGCTCCTAATTACAAAATTCGAATGGCACGCATATTACTCTTAGGCTCAGGAGAACTCGGCAAGGAATTCGTAATTGCCGCTCAACGTCTGGGGCAATATGTAATTGCGGTAGATAACTACCCCAATGCCCCTGCAATGCAGGTTGCTCAGGAGTCAGAGGTCATCAATATGCTCAATGGAGACGCCTTGGATAAGGTCGTAGAAAAACACAAGCCTGATTTTATTGTTCCAGAAATAGAGGCCATTCGGACAGAGCGTTTTTATGATTATGAGGCGCAGGGGATAAAGGTCATTCCTTCGGCCAAAGCTGCTAATTTTACCATGAATCGAAAAGCAATTAGAGATTTAGCGGCAACACAACTCGGTTTAAAAACAGCCCCCTTTGCCTATGCAGATTCCCATGAGGCCTTAGTTTCCGCTGCCCAAAGTATTGGGTTTCCCTGTGTCATTAAACCGCTCATGTCCTCCAGTGGTAAAGGTCAGTCCACAGCGCACAAAATGGAAGACCTCCAAAAGGCTTGGACTTATGCTCAGGAAGGCGCACGTGGAGATGCTGCTGAAGTCATCATCGAAGGATTCATCAATTTTGATTATGAAATAACCCTGCTTACAGTAACCCAAAACAATGGTCGAACGCTCTTCTGTCCCCCTATTGGCCATCGCCAAGAAGATGGAGACTATCGCGAGAGTTGGCAGCCAGCGCCCATGAACCAGGATGTGCTTCAAGAGGCCCAAGAAATGGCCGCAAAAGTCACTCAGGCCCTTGGAGGCCCCGGTATTTGGGGGGTAGAATTTTTTATTGCAGGCCATCAGGTATATTTTTCTGAATTGTCGCCAAGACCTCATGATACGGGTATGGTGACCCTAGCGAAAACACAAAACCTCAACGAATTTGAATTGCATTTGCGGGCCATACTTGGTTTGCCTATTGGAGACATTTGCTTGCGCGCTCCAGGGGCCTCTTCGGTAATTCTCGCCACAAATAATGGAACCCACCCTCTATACGAAGGGATAGATACAATTACTGTACTTCCTTATGCCGATCTGCGTATTTTTGGTAAACCCACTACACGTTTTAATCGACGTATGGGGGTTATTCTGGTCAGTCCAGATCCAGAAGTTCCTGGGCAAAGCGCACTAGAACTAACAGCAACAGCCAAAACTTTAGCCAACCAAGTGAAGGTCAAAAGCAAGGCTGAATAGCGCCCTGAGAAAACCTCAGAGCTTAATTAAATAACAATCAATGCTTTAATCGTATATTTATACAATAAAGCCATTGATCTATGGGCCACAAAGCCAACTTTCTTTGCCTTTTAATGACTCTTTTTTGGTCCCATTACTTAGCGGGTCAAGACAAGGAAATTCAATTCAATATCTATTTTGCTCACGATCAATATACTCTTGAGACACAGCAACGCACCCGCTTAGACAGTCTCTTGGCGCTACCAGACAAAGAGCGCTACGATTTGCATATTAATGGGTTTACCAATGATATAGGCTCGGCCCAATACAATCTGGAACTTTCGAGAAAACGGGCGGAACACGTCAAAATGCTAATGCGTTCCTATACTATCATCTCCAGTATTGGGCAAGGTGAATTAGGGGGTGAATCGGCTTCAAATCGCCGGGTAGAAATTATTTTTCATCCCAAAAGTATGCACGTTGGCGTAGCGGGTGAACTCATAGAACCGCCTTTGATGGCAACACCCAAAATAGACCTGAGCCAGCGCTTTGCTATGCCCAAAGTTGGAGAAAAAATTGCCCTCGAGGGGATATTGTTCTACCCAGACCAAGATGTAATTATGGACCTGAGCAAGGAAGTTTTGGAACAGCTTGTGAGCTTACTCAATGCCCATCGCGGCCTTAAATTTAAAATCATGGGGCATATTTGTTGTGGTGATCCAGAGCGACCTGGAATGGACGTAATCAATACGCGTACAGGACAACAAGATTTGTCCTATGCCCGCGCCCGATCAGTATACCTTTACCTACTTAAAAAAGGAATAGATCGAAAGCGCATGAGATTTATGGGTATGGCTTATCGATTTCCCACAGGCCAAGGGGATGAGTTCGACAGGAGAGTTGAAATTGAAATTACAGGCATCAACCAAGATAAAGACCCTGCGCAAATAAGCTCAGAGAGAACAACCAAAATTGATTCAACAGAGCACTAAGGCATTAGAAAAATATCAACAGCTGTTTTAAACCTACAATAGCTGTCAAGAGTGATCATCAACTGTATCAATCTGTACTAGCGATTTCTCCAAAAAAATGGCGTAAATAAAATAAGTACCGTAAAGAGTTCTAATCGCCCGATAAGCATTAAAAAACTTGCCCACCAGCGTGCTCCTGGCCCTAAAGTCTCAAAATTAGTCGCTGGCCCTAAATCGCCCAAAGCCGGCCCGACATTACCCAAGGTCGAAGCTGCGCCGCCTAGGGCTGTTTCAAAGTCAAGTCCCAAAATAGAAAAGACCAGCACGCCGATAATAAAGGAAAGCATATACAAAATAAAGAAGCCCAAGACATTAAAGACAATGGGTTGTTGCACAGATTTATTGTTATAGCGAACAGGTAGAATTGCATTTGGATGAAGGGTTCTTTTAAACTCCATGACCCCGTTTTTGATCATAATTAGGTGCCGAACGACTTTAATACCCCCAGCAGTAGAGCCTGCAGATCCTCCTAAAAACATAAGTCCGAAGAAAAATATAGTCAAAAAGGGCGTCCAAGCCGTAAAATCCGCAGAGACAAATCCAGTGGTAGTTACAACAGCCAAAACCTGAAACAGACCGTGCCTTAAAGCGCTCTCAAAGGGCCCATAAACCATAGGGTGCGCAATAGTAGAGGTCGCTGGATCAGCGTAATTATATATAAAAAAGGCAGCCACAGCCGTCAAACCCAGAATAAAAATCGAATATAATTTGAATTCTTCATCCCGAAATATCTTTGAGAACTTGGCTTTGAACGCAAAATAACTCAAGACAAAATTCGTGCCCGCCAAAAACATAAAAAACATTATGATGTATTGAATTACAGGCTGATCGTTCCAAAAAGCAATACTGGCATTTTTCGTTGAAAATCCTCCGGTACTCAAGGTGCTTAGCGAATGATTGATTGCGTCAAAAAAGCTCATTCCTGCGGCCCAAAGCAGTAAGGTCTCGGCAAAGGTATAGCCCACATAGATATACCAAAGTCGTTTGGCGGTATCCGTAATTCTGGGATGCAATTTATCGCCACTTGGCCCTGGGGCTTCTGCCGCAAATAACTGCATACCACCAATACCCAAAAGCGGTAAGATGGCAATGGCCAATACAATGATTCCCATGCCACCAATCCAGTGTGTAATACTGCGCCATAACAAGATTCCTTGCGGCAAGGCCTCAATATCATGGACGATACTCGCCCCTGTTGTGGTAAAACCACTCATGGTTTCAAAAAAAGCATCCGTAAAATTGGGAATCGCCCCGGTAAACAAATAAGGCAAAGTACCGATTAAGGCCATGAAAAACCAACCCATAGCCACTATGATGTACCCTTCCTTTTTTTGGATTTCCTTGCGGTGATTTCTGGTGATAATCATGACCACAACACCAAAAATCACAGCAAGTACACTGGCCTGAAGCATTTGCCATGCTACCCCATCTTCGTATAAATAGCTGACGGCGGTGGCCAAAAACATAAAGCCACCATTAACGACAAAAAGAAGACCGATCAAATGACCAATCAATCTACCGTTTATTTTGGACAAGGCAGGCACTAGATAAATAGGTTCTCCACCTTTTTTATGGATTGAGGCATGCAGCAGACCACTACACGATCACCGCTTTGAATCTTAAAATCACCTAAAGCGATTAAACCGGTCTGATTTCGGACAACGCCACCGATTATGGCAGAGCGCGGAAAATCCAAATCCTTTATGCGTTTATTACAGACTTTAGAAGATGAAGAAACTACAAATTCCAGTAATTCCGCATTCATGTTGTTCAGACGGGTCATGGCGACCACCTCGCCTTGGCGAATATGTCGGAATATGTGGTTGGCGGCCAAAAGTTTCTTATTGATCAGCGTGTCAATACCTATAGAGTGCGAGAGTTGAAAATAATCCATGTTTTCTACCAGCGCAATGGTTTTCTTCACCCCTTTGGACTTAGCCACCAAACATGACATGATATTGGTCTCACTGTTGCCAGTAACAGCGATAAACGCATCCATATCGACGATAGATTCTTCTTGCAAGAGTTCGACATTGCGCCCATCCCCATTAATTACCAAACAATTTGGCAGTTCATCCGCAATCTCAAAGGCCTTATTCTTATCATTTTCGATCAGCTTGACGTTAAATTTGTTTTGGCAAAGATCAAAGGCCGTTTTACAACCTATGTTGCTCCCGCCTAAAATCATCACATCTTTAATTTCGTCGCGAACCTTTCCTGTGAGTTTAAATATTTCATCAACCCCTTCTTCAGTAGTGATGAAATAAACCTGATCGCCCTCTTTAAACTGGGTGTCTCCGCGAGGAATTACCGTGTACTGAGTGCCAAAACGTTGTATGGCTATGGGCACATATTGCAATTCAGGATAGATTAAGGCCACTTCTTTAACTGTCCGACCCACAAAGGCAGCCGTACGCGATAAGTGCAGTCCGATCATGGTCAGCGCACCCTCTTCAAATTCATAAGTATCATTAAAGGCACTTTGATTGAGCAAAAGCTCTATTTCCGCGGCGGCCAAGGCTTCTGGAGATATCAATTCATCGATACCAAATTTGGTGAAGCCCACCTCGTCTTTGTGGTCGATGAATTCCGTATTGGCAATACGCGCAATGGTTCGCTTGGCTCCAAGTTGTTTGGCTAAAACACAAGCGGTGATGTTTATTGTTTCGCTCGAAGTAACACCGATAACCAGATCCGTTTTCCCCACTTGAGCGTCCTTGAGCACCGAAATGGAAGTGGCGTCTCCGCGCACAACCCGTATATCTAAATGGGTATCTGCATAATTGAGCGATTCGCGATTGGTGTCAATCAGTGTAATGTCTTGAGATTCAAAAGACAATAATTTGGCCAGATGGAATCCTACTTCGCCAGCCCCTGCAATGATAATTTTCATAAGAAAGTCTAAACGCTTGCGGTACAAAAATACAAAATAAGCCGCAGATTAAGGATTTATAACATGATATTCCATCAATAAAGGTACCGCCCATTTGGATGAAAAATATTAGTTTTGCCCCCGTTATATGGCCGAGAAAATCAAACCCTACAAACAGTCCGCTCTAGATAAAAAAGCGCAAGTCGAGCAAATGTTCGACACTATTTCTGGTGAGTACGATCAACTCAATCGGGTTATTTCTTTTGGCGCTGATTTGCGCTGGCGCAAAAAAGTAGTCCGCTATATCGGGCAACACGGTGGAGAGCGCCTTCTGGATATAGCAACAGGAACCGGTGATTTAGCCATTGCCTTTGCCAAAAAAACACAGGCAAAAGAAATTGTCGGTCTGGATTTGTCCCGAGGGATGCTCAATCAGGCTATTGCCAAGGTCGAGGGACGCACTTATGCCGAGCGCTTACGCTTTGTGAAAGGCGACAGTGAAGCACTGCCTTTTGACCAAGATTATTTTGACGCCATAACGGTTTCCTTTGGTGTTCGGAACTTTGAACATCTTGAAAATGGACTCGCTGAAATCTACAGAGTGCTCAAACCGGGTGGATTATTGGTGATTCTAGAAACTTCCGTTCCAGAAAAATTTCCTTTTAAACAGGGGTATAATTTCTATACCAAAGGGATCATGCCCACTATTGGTCGTTGGTTTTCTAAAGATAAATCCGCTTATCGTTATCTAAGTGATAGCGCAGCAGCTTTTCCCTATGGACATGCCTTCAACAATATTTTGTCGGAAATTGGGTTTATAGTCCAACGCCATAAACCACAAACCTTTGGTGTAGCCACTATTTACCGAGCAACTAAATGAAATCATTGCGCTGTCATATCACAATAATGTTCTGCCTGTGTGTGTTCCATGTGGGTCACGCCCAGCTCTTTAGTAAAGAGCGGCTCTCTAACTTGGAAACCTTTGACAGTCGACCGCTTTCTTGGGGGTATTTTTTAGGCTTCAATAGTTACGATTTTAAATTTACTTACAATCGTCAATTTGACGACGACAATACCGATATCGATGTTGCGCCGCAAGCTGGGTTCAATGTGGGACTAATCGGTGATTTACGCATTAATAACTATCTCAATTTGCGTCTTGAACCAGGGATTTATTTTACCCAACGCAATTTGACCTTTCCGCGCATTGAGGAGGAATCGGACTACCTAAGAGAGGTTAAGTCCACCTATGTCCATCTACCTTTGCTTCTTAAAGTTTCAACAAAACGCCTCAATAATTTCAAACCCTTTGTCGTGGGAGGTTTATCAAAGTCTATCAACTTGGGAAGCAATGAAAACAACCCAGAGGACAATTATTTTGGACAGTTTCGCATGACAAGAAATACGAGCTATTACGAACTGGGCTTTGGTATAGATTTTTATCTGTATTACTTTAAGTTTTCCCCCTCGATTCGCGGTGTGTTTGCCACATCTGATGAGCTGGTACGTGACAGAAACCCACTGAGTCCCTGGACCTCAAATATCGCCTCGATGAAAACTAGAGGGGTGTTTATCAACTTTACTTTTCAGTAAGCCAGAACTCTCTTTTAGTATTATTACTTAATGTGCCATTGGTGCAGAAGTATCCCGGTAGCCATAGCGACATTTAAACTCTCTGCGCCTTTACTCGGGGCGCCTGTTATAAGCACGTGATCAGTAATGTACTTGGCGCGTTCAGGACGAATTCCTTGGCCTTCATTGCCCATGAGTAAAACACCCTGATCCGGCCATTGTATCTCCCTTACGGGCTTACCATCGAGGACTGCGCCAAAAACTGGCCTGTCTTGAGTTGACAACCAAGTCTCTAGATGTAAATAATGTACCTGAACGCGCGTTATAGAACCCATGCTGGCCTGCACCACCTTTGGATTAAACACATCTACCGTATCCTCAGAGCAAACAATATGAGTGATCCCAAACCAATCACAAAGGCGCAAAATTGTCCCCATATTGCCCGGATCCTGAATATCGTCTAAGGCAACAACCCATAAGGCCTGATCCGGTGCAGTTATTTCGGGTTGCTTGAATACAGCGAGCCAACCACTAGGGTTTTTCTGAAGGCTTATTTTTTGCATTTGGCGCTCGGTAATCCTCACGGGGCTGGTAGACCACAATAAATCTAAATTTTCTTGTACTTCTGTAGTATAAAAATGAGTGATTTTCGCCCCTGAGGCCAAGAGGTCTTTGATGAGTTTTTCACCCTCAGCTATGAATAAATTGTGGAGGCTGCGGTACTTTTTACGATGCAGACCCGTTATTAATTTTATTTCGCTATTGCTTATCAAAATTATCCTATTTTTGAGGTATTAACAACGACTCCCTTGACGCGTTCTGTCACAAAAATATCACTTATTTTAGGATTTATACTGCTTCAAGCATGCAGTCCTACACGACGACTGACCCAAGATGAACTTTGGCTGGTCAACAATGAAATTTTAGTGGATGACCAGGTCAGCAGAGATGTGGCCCTTTCGGGTTTACTATTGCAAAAACCAAACACTAAATTACCCGTGATTGGTATTCCCCTGGGAGTATTGGTCCACAATCTAGCCACACCAAACCCCCATGAACGTTTTGAGCAGTGGCTAACTAATAATCCCAAAAAAGCCCAAAGACTCGAACGCTTAATCTCGGCCAAACAACTCCGGGCGATTGATTCTGCCAAAATAAATTTCAATCAATGGCTGAAAAATACTGGGTCCGCCCCAGTGGTCATCGATACCTCAAAATCAACGCGCACACTCGAGCAACTAAAAAAATTATTCTATAACCAAGGCTATTTCAATGTCAATGGGCGCTACAGCGTGTTAAAAGACAGTTCCAGAAACAACAGAGGAAGTGTCCGCTATGATTTGACCCTGAACAAGCCCTACACCATTGGTGATTTGGCCTATAGAATAGAATCACCGCAATTAGATTCACTTTTTAGAGTCAACCTAAAAGCCTCATTCATACAATCGGGTCAAACCTATGATTTGGCTAATTTTGACAATGAACGGGCACGCATCACCCTACAAATGCGCAACTCAGGTTTTTATTTTTTTGATCAAGACTACGTAACCTTTGAAGCAGATACCAATGGTCTTGGCCGTCGTGTAAACGTACAATACATAATTCCAAACAGAAGAATCAACAAAGGAGATTCAGTGGCTACAACTGCCCCATTTAAGCAATACAGGATAAATCGTGTTAGGATCATAACCGACCACAGCCCACAAAATCAGATGCTCCCTTTCAAGGACACAACCTACTATAAAGGCTATGAACTGTACAGCCATGAAGGAGGAAAATACCGATCCAAAGCCTTTACCAATGCCATTGCCATCATACCGGGAAGTCTCTACAGTGATATTGATCGCACAGTGACCAACACCCAAATTAATGAATTGCGCAATTTTAAATACCCCACAATTCATTATAAAGTTGATCAGGAAGACACGACAGGGACCGGCTTGATCAGCAGTATTTACTTAAGTCCGCGCAAGAAGTACACCTTTGGAATCGATTTAGACGCATACACCTCAACCATACAACAATTCGGAGTGGGATTCAGCACTTCTTTTTTAATTCGCAATGTTTTTCGCGGTGCTGAAAACCTTGAAATATCCGCCAGAGGAAGTGTGGGTTCCTCAAAGGATAACGCCATTAGCGACAGTCAATTTTTCAACACTTCAGATGTCGGTATTGATGCAAAACTCAGTATTCCTCGTCTTTTATTTCCGATCAATACACAAAGCAT
This sequence comes from Candidatus Rokuibacteriota bacterium, assembly GCA_900299425.1. Lineage (GTDB taxonomy): Bacteria > Bacteroidota > Bacteroidia > Flavobacteriales > Flavobacteriaceae > BACL21. The sequence continues at coordinate 3,152 of OMJU01000057.1, read as the reverse complement.
CATCCCAAAATATATGGCGCCAACCACTGCCATAAGCGCGGGCCTAAACTCCCAACAGAATATAGGTCTGGATCGTCAAAACTTCAACAGTATCTTCAGTTATCGTTGGCGTCCCAGTAATACGCGCAGTAATACATTTGACCTGCTTAACCTTCAATACGTACGCAATTTAAATGCGGCTAATTATTTTAATGTCTATCGCGCCTCATATCAGCGCCTGAATGATATTGCTCTAGAGGTCAATTATCCATTTACATCAACAGACAGCAGTCTGAGTATTCCTGAGGAAACCAATTTGTTTTTAAGTAGTGTTCAAGACCCTCAAGCACCCTGGAGTTTTAATCCTGAACTTACTCAGGAGATGAATGCCATCGCTCAGCGAAAAAATCGACTGACAGAAAATAACTTGATTCTGGCCTCAAATTTTTCTTGGCAGATGGATAATCGCGAAACAGTTAACGACAACAGCTTCACGCGCTTTCAATGGAAGGCAGAACTCGCAGGAAGCCTTCTTTCTGGCTTGAGTCAACTCAGCGGTACTACAGACACTTCAGGACGTAGGGAATTTTTTGGTGTGGCCTTTTCACAATACGCTAAATTAGAATTAGACTACATTCAGCACTGGGATTTAGGCAATCAAAATGTTATGGCCTTTAGAGGTTTTGGTGGCTGGGCCCTACCCTTTGGCAATAGTTCTTCCATACCCTTTACGCGAAGTTATTTTGCCGGAGGAGCTAACGACATTCGCGGCTGGCGTGCTTATGATCTCGGACCTGGATCTAGCGGCAGCACTCTAGATTTTAACGAAGCTAATTTTAAACTCAGTTTTAATCTCGAATACCGTTTTCCAATATTTGGCGGATTTAAAGGGGCGTTTTTTGCCGATGTCGGGAATATCTGGAATTTTAAAGACGATGTATTGCATCCCGCCTTCCAATTTAATGGCCTTGAAGATCTCAAGGAACTGGCAGTGGCCAGTGGGCTAGGCTTGCGCTATGACTTTGGTTTTTTTGTCATTCGTTTCGATACAGGATTCAAAACCCACAATCCGGCGCGCCCGGCAAATGACCGCTGGTTTAAAGAGTATAATTTTGCCAATGCCGTGTATAATATCGGGATAAACTACCCCTTTTAAACCGGTATTTTTTTCTATTTTTGAGGCCTAATCAAAGTGAAAAAAATATGAGCCATTCCATAAAGGCAGGAGTGGCCTCTGGTCAGGAGGTCCAAGCAATATTCCAACACGCAAAATCAAAACAATACGCTATGCCTGCGGTTAACGTCGTAGGCTCTAACACCATAAACACCGTGCTGGAAACGGCGCGTGAAGTTAACGCCCCAGTAATCATACAATTTTCTAATGGCGGCGCGCAATTCAATGCCGGCAAAGGCTTATACAATGACGGTCAACGTGCCGCTATTGCCGGGAGTATTGCTGGAGCGCATCACATTCACGCCTTGGCTCAGGCCTACGGAACTCCGGTTATTTTGCACACAGATCACTGTGCTAAAAACTTATTGCCTTGGATCGATGGCCTTATTACAGCCAGTGAAGAACATTTCGCACGTAAAGGACGCACTTTATTCAGCAGTCATATGATTGATCTTTCCGAAGAGCCTCTAGAGGAAAATATAGAAATCTGCAAAGGGTATCTTGAGCGCATGAGTAAAATCGGAATGACCCTCGAAATCGAACTCGGCATTACGGGTGGCGAAGAAGACGGTGTAGATAATTCAGATGTGGATAGTTCAAAGCTTTACACCCAACCAGAAGAGGTGGCCTATGCCTATGAGCAACTCATGCAAGTCAGTGATCAATTTACTGTAGCGGCGGCTTTTGGTAATGTCCATGGCGTTTACAAGCCTGGTAATGTAAAACTCACGCCTAAAATCCTCAAAAATTCTCAAACTTACATCCAAGAAAAATTCGGAACCGGCCCAAATCCTATAGATTTTGTTTTCCACGGGGGTAGCGGCTCAACTTTGGAAGAAATACGCGAGGCGATTGGTTACGGTGTGATAAAAATGAACATTGATACTGATTTACAATTCGCCTTCACCGAAGGAATTCGCGATTATATGGTGGGACAACACGATTATCTAAAAACTCAAATTGGCAATCCTGATGGCAGTGACCTCCCGAATAAAAAGTATTATGATCCTCGCAAATGGTTGCGTGAGGGAGAATTAACTTTTAAAATACGACTGAAAAAAGCTTTTGAAGATTTAAACAATATAGATACCTTGTAAAAAAAAACGAGACCTATGGCCTGGTTCAAACGCACAACAAAAGGAATTCAAACCCCTACAGAGCACAAAAAAGACGTGCCAAAAGGGTTGTGGTATAAATCCCCTACAGGGAAGATTGTCGATGCAGAAGAGTTAGAACGCAATTTCTACGTGAGCCCCGAAGACGGTTATCATGTGCGTATCGGCAGCAAAGAGTACTTTGAAATTTTATTTGATGACAATAAATTCAAAGAATTAGACAAGGACCTTAAATCAAAGGATACTTTAAAATTCGAAGACACTAAAAAATACACAGAACGACTTAAAGAAGCGCAAAAGAAAACCAACTTAAAAGACGCTGTGCGCACTGCTGTAGGGCGTTCTATGGGTGAGGATTTAGTGGTCGCTTGTATGGATTTTGGATTTATCGGTGGGTCCATGGGAAGTGTCGTAGGCGAGAAAATTGCCCGCGCTGCTGATTACGCTTTGAAACATAAAACACCCCTACTTATTATTTCAAAAAGTGGAGGAGCCCGCATGATGGAGGCAGCCTTATCACTGATGCAGCTGGCCAAAACCAGTGCGAAATTAGCGCAATTAGCCGATGCTAAAATTCCTTATATCTCACTTTGTACTGATCCGACTACAGGAGGAACCACGGCTTCTTTTGCCATGCTTGGTGACATAAACATCAGTGAACCCGGTGCCCTAATCGGTTTTGCAGGGCCTCGTGTGGTTCGAGACACAACCGGAAAAGAATTGCCAGATGGGTTTCAAACCGCTGAATTTCTGCTCGAGCACGGCTTTTTAGATTTTATTTCCCACAGAAAAGATCTAAAAAAGAATATCAATCGATATTTGGACTTGATTCAAAACAAGCCACTGCGCAAGTTAGCAGAAGCTTAGTCCTTGTTGCTAGGTCT
>OMJU01000056.1 GCA_900299425.1 Candidatus Rokuibacteriota bacterium | reverse complement strand
TAGCCGACAATGGATCTACAGACGCTTCATTGTCTTGGCTGGCTCAGCATTACCCAGAACTGCGCACCCTACCCCTTGAGCAAAATCTAGGTTACGCCGGTGGTTATAACAAAGCCATTGCTTTGCTAAAAGCCCAGGAAAAGAAGCAAAATAAGGCCTCTTACGATTTATATGTATTGATCAATAACGATGTCAAAGTCGTCAGCGGCTGGTTAGACCCCATCGTTGAGGCGTTTCAGAGCAATGCAGATTTAGTGGCCGCACAGCCAAAAATCAAGGACCTTAATGACTTGCAGCGCTTTGAGTATGCCGGAGCTGCGGGTGGTTATCTTGATACCTTTGGTTATCCATTTTGCCGCGGGCGTATCTTGAATGTATTAGAGCAAGATCACGGTCAGTATGACGGTCCACAGGATATTTTTTGGGCCAGCGGGGCCTGCTTAGTACTGCGAGCAAAGGCTTTTGAGCGTGTGGGTGGTTTTGACGCTGATTTATTTGCCCATCAAGAAGAAATCGATTTGTGTTGGCGTCTAAAAGCCAACGGAGGTCGCGTGGCATGTATCACACAATCGAGTGTCTATCACAAAGGTGGCGGCACCCTTCAGAGCGCCAATCCGCGAAAAACTTTTTTGAATTTTAGAAATTCACTTTTGGTGCTGATCAAAAATGTAGCAGGTCCGCGCATTGTTTTGATCGTGTTTATTCGACTCTTATTAGACGGACTCTCTGGACTCGTGTTTTTACTTCAAGGCAAGCCAAAGCACACATTGGCTATAGTTAAAGCGCATTTCAGCGTCTATAGACTCTTGCCAAAATATTTTAAAAAGCGAAAAAAATGGGCAAATCGGTTAAAATACGCTCATATTTCATCAATTCTCTACGCAAGATTCATTAAAAATCGCCGTTATTTTAGTCAGTTATAATCCTTATCAAAAAGCCTTTATAACCTGTGTATAAATAATTGTTAAGGCCTATTGCATATGGGCATTAATTGTTAATTTTGACTCAACTTAATCCTACCACTATGATGACAAAACATTTGTTTTTATTACTGGGCGCTGGACTTATGATGGGATCCTGCGTTACCAAAAAACAGTTTACAGAATTACAAGCAAAACAGAAAAGAACACAAGATTTATTGAATACCGCTACGGTTAAACTCAATGCCTGTGAAGCGGAGCAAGCCACTGCAAACGTGCGCATTGCTTCTTATGAAGAGCGTATTGCCGAGCTTAAAAAAGACAAGCAGGACTTAATTGAAAGCTCAAAAGATCTTACGATATTGACGCAAACTGGAGCGACTAACCTTGAGAAATCTTTGGAAAGTTTAAAAGAGCGCGATCTTAAAATCAACAGATTACAAGATGCACTTAACAAAAAAGACAGTGTATCTCTAGCGATTGTTTCTAGTTTGAAAAAAGAAGTTGGTTTGGATGATAAAGACATCGAAATCAATGTAGAAAAAGGTGTAGTATTTATTTCGTTATCCGACAAAATGCTCTTCAAAAGCGGAAGTTATAACGTTACCGAGCGCGCCAAAGAAATTTTGGCCAAAGTGGCGATTGTTATCAATGGAAAGCCTGACTTTGAGGCTCTAGTGGAAGGACACACTGATGATGTGCCTTACAGCAACGGACCGCTGATCGATAACTGGGACTTGAGTGTTAAGCGCTCTACAGCAATTGTTCGTGAGTTGCAATCCTTAGGAGTTAAACCAAGTCAACTTATCGCTGCTGGTCGTGCAGAGTTCAACCCACTTGTGGCTAATGACACCCCGGCGAACAGAGCGATCAACCGACGCACCAAGATTTATGTCCTGCCAAAAATCGACCAATTTTATAAAATGGTTGAGGACGAGCTAGAGAATCTTTCTGCTCAAGGTAATTAGTCGGACTAGGAACCTCGTTTGGATTTTAGCTTCTTTGCGAAAACCTAAACCTGATCCATCAAGGGCGATAATACCGAGCAATCTTTTAGTAAAAGAACCGACCGATCTTTCATTAAAAAAACACCGGCAATGCTGGTGTTTTTTTTGTTTCTATAACTTGCTTGGCCTCAAAAATGCTTTATCTAATCACTTAATAAATCGAACTAAACATTCGACTTTTCTCCTATAAATTCCCTTATCAATTAAATAATATCCAATTCGCCGAGTCCCTCACGAATAAGCATTGGAGGATCTTGGGTTAAATCCACTACCGTGGACGCGACATTTCCTCCTATTCCACCATCGATGACCAAATCAACTCTGTGTTGCCAATGCTCATGGATGAGTTCAGGATCGGTGGTATACTCCAAGATCAAATCTTGGTCTTTTATCGATCGCGAAACCATTGGGGCCCCAAGCCCCTCGAGTACAGCTTGAATAATGGTATTATCCGGTATGCGTACCCCGACCTCTTTACGCTTTTTAAAACTATTGGGTAGGTCGTTCCCTCCGGGCAAAATAAAAGTATAAGGTCCTGGGAAGGCCCTTTTTAAAAGCTTGAACACAGGTTGCTCTAGGGGTCTGGTGAGCTCACTGATCTGACTTAAATCACGACAGATAAAACTCATTGGGGCCTCAGCCTTTTTTCGCCCGTCTATCATACGCAAACGTTCCACAGCTTTTTTATCATAAGCAGCGCAGCCCATTGCGTAAACTGTATCACTGGGAAAAATAACAATTCCTCCATCTTTGAGGCATTTGACCACGCGATCAATAGCCTTTGGGTTAGGTGGATCGTTGTATATCCGCAAGAGTTCTGCCATAGCTAAATCATATTAAGGAGAGTTTGGCAAAACGCAACAGTAATTTTTTCACTCCTGCTGAATCAAAATCTATTTCAGCCTTCATGTCTGGGCCTTGGCCTTCTAAAGAGACTATAGTCCCCTGTCCAAAACGCATATGCCCCACACGTGTACCCACTTTGAGTGAGGACAATGCTGGGCCATCTACTGGGGCCGCAGATTTATCGATATCAGGATTAAGTGATTTTAACTTTTTTAGATTAGAGGGTGGTGTAAACCGTGGTGTATTAGGTTGTGCTGCACCACTCTTGTTGGGACCCTGTGCATTTTGGCCCGAAAACCTTCGGGTATCTGCTGCTCCTGAGCCCTGTCCTCTAAGGCGTATTTGACTGTAATCATGATCGTCAAATACATTAGGGTCTACAAAAGTACGGTAGCGTTCTGAGGGCTTTGGGGTGAGCAAATCCAAATACTTTTCTTCTATTTCTTCAATAAAGCGACTGGGTTCGGCATCGATTAGTTTACCCCAACGATAACGACTTTGGGCGTATGTCAAATAGGCTTTTTCCTTTGCACGGGTCAAAGCAACGTAAAAAAGGCGCCGTTCTTCTTCGAGTTCAGAACGAGAATTCATGCTCAGCATGCTTGGGAAAAGATCTTCCTCCATCCCAACAATACTCACTACGGGAAACTCAAGCCCTTTGGCCAAGTGCACCGTCATTAAAGAAACCTTTTGGCCCTGATCTTTCTCTTGATCTAAATCAGTGATTAAAGCGACATCTTCTAAAAACTCCGCAAGACTTCCTGTGGTATCAGCTAATTCCCTTTGACCTTCCACAAAATCCTTGATTCCGTTAAGCAATTCCTCTATGTTTTCTAAACGAGCAATCCCCTCTGGCGTGCCGTCTTTTTTGATTTCTTGATATAGCCCAGTGTGTCGCACCACATACTCCGCAATTTCAAAGGCATTGTATTGTTGATTCAACACCTGAAAACTCTGGATCATGGTGGTAAAGTTGTCTAATTTGGTGCGGAGTCCTGCATTTACAGGTACATTCAGCGGCTCTAGTTTTGTCAATACCTCAAAAACAGAACACCCGTGCTGATCTGCAGCCACCACGAGCTTGCTTATTGTGGTGTCCCCTATGCCGCGGCCTGGATAGTTGATAACGCGTTTTAAGGCCTCTTCATCTTTTGGGTTCAGAATCAATCGCAGATAAGCGATAACATCCTTAATTTCTTTGCGCTGATAAAAACTCAGACCCCCATAAATACGATAAGGAATATCCTTTTTACGCAGCGCATCTTCTATGGAACGCGACTGGGCGTTTGTGCGATACAATACCGCAAAATCATCATAGGGCCTGTGCTGATTCATCACGGAATCATAAATCATATTGGCTACAAAGCGCCCTTCATCACCGTCGGTCATGCTGCGATGCACACCTATTTTCTCTCCTGGGTCATTATGCGTCCAAACCTCTTTATCTAAACGATTTTGATTTTGTTCAATGACGTTATTTGCTGCGTTGACAATCGTCTTAGTAGAACGATAATTTTGTTCTAATCTATAGACTTGTACATTGTCATAGTCTTTCTGGAAGTTTAGAATGTTATTGATGTTCGCCCCACGGAATGCATAAATACTCTGGGCATCATCCCCGACTACGCATATGTTTTGAAAACGATCACTTAGGGCGCGCACAATGAGGTACTGACTGTGGTTGGTGTCTTGGTACTCGTCCACCAAGATGTACTGAAATCGCTGTTGATACTTGGCCAAAACCTCCGGAAAGCGCGTCAATAACTCATTGGTTTTGAGCAAGAGGTCGTCAAAATCCATAGCCCCTGCTTTAAAGCAACGATCGACATAATTTTTATAAAGCGCCCCCATTTGCGGCATACGGGCCATGGCATCTGCCTCTTGGAGTTCGGGGTTGTTATTGTATGCCTTTACCGTAATCAGGCTGTTTTTATAAGACGATATGCGGCTGTAGACTTGTTTGTATTTGTACACATCCTTATCCAGGTTCATGTCTTTGATCAGCGAACGAATCACACTTTGACTGTCCTGGGTATCGTAAATGGTAAAATTAGACGGATACCCCAAGCGCTCGGCTTCCACACGAAGAATCTTGGCAAATACACTGTGGAACGTTCCCATCCAAAGGTTTTTAGCCTCGCTACTGCCTACTATAGCGGCAATACGCTCCTTCATTTCTCGTGCCGCCTTGTTGGTAAAGGTCAAAGCAAGTATATTGAATGGATCAACCCCTTGCTGCATTAAATAGGCGATCCTATAGGTCAAAACACGCGTTTTGCCAGACCCCGCTCCAGCGATAACAATCATGGCTCCGTCCTTTTGAAGAACTGGTGCTTTTTGCGCCTGGTTTAGTTGTGCCAAATAATTTTCCAACTGAATATACTTCTGTGCGTAGAGCCTCGAAAATAGGGAAAATGAGGCAGGAGGCACAGCCCAAATTTCATTATTTATAAACATTTACTCCACTTGCAGTCCAAGAAGAAAAGGGCTATATTTAATCCTTACTAAATTTTAAAATAACGCCATAGATGAGACCTCTATTTATAAAATCATTGCTCGCATTAAGTGTGTTTGGTAGTTTGAGTATTCAAGCCCAAATGCCAAAAGAATTATCCCAATCAATTGATGCGGTTCAGGCCAAAGTCATCGATTGGCGCCACGACCTGCATCAGCATCCAGAATTGTCAAATCGCGAGTTTCGTACCGCAGAAAAAATAGCAGATCATCTGAGGTCGTTGGGATTAGAAGTGCGCACAGGTGTGGCCAAAACCGGTGTCATCGGGCTACTCCATGGAGATCAGCCTGGCAAGGTTGTGGCCCTGCGTGCCGATATCGATGCTTTGCCTGTCACCGAGCGCAATGATTTGCCGTATAAAAGTTTAGAGTCCACAACCTTCATGGGCACACCCACTGGCGTCATGCACGCCTGCGGACACGATACCCATACCGCTATTTTAATGGGTGTGGCTGAGGTATTGAGTCAGCATAAGGACAAAATTAAAGGCACCGTAAAATTTGTATTTCAGCCTGCTGAAGAAGGACCACCTCCAGGAGAGGAAGGCGGTGCTAAGCTCATGATTAAAGATGGTGTGTTGCAGAACCCCGCGGTAGACGCCATATTTGGGCTGCACATCAACTCAGCCACGCCTGTAGGTACCATCCGTTATAAATCAGGAGGTACCATGGCCGCTGTGGAGCGTTTTGTGGTGAACATAAGCGGAAAAGGCACCCATGGCTCTGCGCCTTGGACTGGTGTCGATCCCATTTTAATTGCTGCAAAAATTATCGATGGCTTTCAAACCATCATCAGCCGTGAATCTCCCCTTGTTGAAGAAGCGGCTGTAATTACTGTAGGCAAAATAACTGCTGGAGTGCGGTTTAATATCATTCCTGAAAGCGCAGAGCTGATTGGTACCGTACGCACCCTGAATCCTGAAATGCGGGCGCTGATCATGCGCAGAATGAATGAAATGGCCCGTGATATTGCCAAAGCCTATAACGGTAGCGCAGAGATTGAGTGGCAAAACAATACCGTGGTGACCTTCAATGATCCTGAGCTTACGGCCCAAATGGTGCCGTCCTTAGAGGCCGCAGCAGGTAAAGAAAATGTACAAACTACCATTGCCTCTACTGGCGGAGAAGATTTCTCATATTATCAAGAGATTGTGCCTGGGTTTTTCTTCTTTTTAGGGGGCATGGAACCAGGGAATAAGGATCCCTTTCCTCACCACACACCTGATTTTAAAGTTGAGGACTCAGGAATGGCCCTGGGGGTAAAAGCCATGACCCAGGTAGCGTTGGATTATTTAAATCAAGAATAGCCTCGCCATTCTTGTATCGTTAATAAGATTGCATCAAGGCCTCATTGGGTTAAATAAGTAAATGCGGCTGAGGCATAAAACATTAATACTGTTGAAAAACAGAGACTTATGAATGAATTATTGGAATTCTTATTGTATTTATTGCCGGGAGTTCTGGTGGCTTTAGGGGCGCTCTATGTAATGAAGCAGCAAGCCAATCAAGAGCAAAAAAGACGTCATTTTGAGCTCAGAAGATTACAGGCTAAAGAAAGCTTGAGTGTCCGGCTACAGGCCTATGAGCGGCTGACCTTGTTTTTAACGCGCAACACCTTGAGCAAACTGGTTTTGCGCACCCCAGCCGGCAATCATGAGCCCGAGGGATATGGCCAATTGCTCATTAAAATCCTTGAACAAGAATTTGATCATAACGTGAGTCAACAAATTTACTTGAGTCCAGAGTGCTGGGATCTCATTGTTCTGGCAAAAAACAAAAACATATTGAAAATTCGCGCAGCAGGCCAAAACGATTGGCCTGAGGTCAGTGCCCTGCGCACTGCCCTGGTGGCGCAAAGCGAAAATGAAGTTGATGAAATGACAACAGCCTTAGACTACCTCAAGGCCGAAGTCGCCCAAATGTGGTAAACAGCCGCGCCAATGAGCAGCAATGTTTTACAAACCCCAATAGAGTACCTCAAAGGCGTTGGCCCTGGACGCGCCACCCTGCTACGCCAAGAACTGTCCATACATACATTTCAAGACCTACTCCATCTTTTCCCCAACCGCTATATAGACCGCACCCAGTACCACAAAATAGGCAGTCTGGTAAATACTGGAGCCGAAGTGCAAATTATCGGCACAATTACCCATATCCAGATGGTAGAGCAAAAACGCGGCAAAAGACTGGTGGCCGAGTTTAGTGACGATACAGGAACCATGGAACTGGTTTGGTTTCGCGGGCATAAATGGATCAAGCAATCGCTCAAAACCGGAGTCCCGCTGGTCGCATTTGGTCGATTAACCCAGTTCAAAGGTCAATTTTCAATGGCACACCCAGAGCTCGAACTGCGCTCCGAACACGAACAACAATTGCGCAGTGCCTTGCAACCCTTATATCCCTCGACAGAAAAATTAAGTAAAAGCGGGATGAGTAATCGGCTGATGAACCAGCTCACCACGCAACTCATTCAAGAACATTTAGGTCCTACCATAGACCCTTTGCCTGATCCTGTGCGATTGCGATTAAAACTTATGGATCAGCATCAGGCGCTTAAAGAAATACATTTTCCTACCGATCACAATGCGCTGGCTAGAGCACAATTTCGATTAAAATTTGAAGAGTTATTTTTTATTCAGCTCCAATTACTGCGCAAAAACCTCATACACAAAAAGAAAATCAAAGGCTATCAATTCACTGAAGTCGGTGCGCTTTTTAATACTTTTTTTAAGGAACATCTCCCCTTTAAATTAACCGCAGCACAGAAGCGTGTTATTAAAGAAATACGTCAAGATTTAGGTGGTGGTGCCCAGATGAATCGACTGCTCCAAGGAGACGTTGGTTCTGGAAAAACCATTGTGGCCTTTATGAGCGTTTTATTGGCTCTAGATAACGGCTATCAAGCCTGTATTTTGGCCCCAACTGAAATTTTGTCAGTCCAACACTACAATGATTTACTTAAATATTGTAACAAACTGAATATCAATATTTCAATACTCACTGGTTCAACTAAAACTTCAGAAAGAAAAGTGCTTTTAGAAGCGCTTTCTGATGGTTCATTACATATTTTAGTCGGTACGCATGCACTGCTCGAAAACCGAGTTGTTTTTAAGAATTTAGGCCTCGCTGTGATTGATGAACAGCATCGTTTTGGGGTGGCGCAACGCAGTAAATTATGGCATAAAAATGAGTTTCCCCCAAATGTCCTTGTGATGACTGCTACCCCTATTCCAAGAACCCTGGCTATGAGTCTTTATGGTGATCTAGACATCAGTGTCATTGATGCCCTTCCACCAGGAAGAAAACCCATCAAAACAGTGCACCGCTGCGACAATAATCGCCTCAAGGTATTCGGCTTTATTCGGGAAGAAATTGCAAAGGGTCGACAAGTCTATATCGTCTATCCCTTAATCCAAGAATCTCAGGCCTTAGATTATAAAGACCTAATGGATGGCTACGAAAGTATCGTTCGCGAATTTCCACAACCAAAATATCAGGTGTCCATTGTCCATGGTCAAATGAAATCTGCCGACAAAGATTTTGAGATGCAAAGATTTGCCTCGGGACAGACGCAGATTATGGTGGCCACCACGGTTATAGAGGTGGGTGTTAATGTGCCAAACGCCAGTGTAATGGTGATCGAAAGTGCTGAACGCTTTGGACTCAGTCAATTGCATCAATTGCGGGGACGCGTGGGACGTGGGGCCGATCAAAGCTATTGTATCTTGATGTCGGGCAATAAGCTCTCAGATGACGCGCGCGAGCGCCTGCACACCATGGTAGCTACCAATGATGGGTTTGAAATCTCTGAAGCAGACCTGCGGCTTCGTGGCCCTGGAGATCTAATGGGCACACAACAAAGCGGTGTATTACAACTAAAAATTGCCGATTTAGTCAAGGATGGAGAAACTTTGAAGCTAGCGCGCTCTTACGCCCAAGAAGTACTGCGTCATGATCCGGATCTGAAGGATCCTGACAACTTGGGTGTGCGCAATACTCTGACTGCAATCTTTAAGTTTAAGAATATTTGGCATCATATCTCTTAATTTAGACGCTATTGACTTTAACAAAAACAAGCAGAATCCTATCTTTGCTGCTTTAACCCACAGAAGATGACCATATCATATAACTGGATAAAACAATTTTTACGTCTCGATTGGTCGGCAGACCAAACTGCGGAACTGTTGACGGATTTAGGCCTCGAAGTAGAAGGTATTGAGCACTACAGTTCTGTGCCCGGTGATTTAGACGGTATTGTTGTGGGAAAAGTTTTGACTTGTATCCAACACCCAGATGCTGATCGACTTAAATGTACTACAGTAGATATCGGAAAAGAAACGCCCAGTGCGATTGTCTGTGGGGCACCCAATGTTGCTCAAGGCCAATATGTGGCTGTTGCTACTGTAGGTACCACACTCTATGCTACTGATGGGACTCAGTGGGCCATTAAAAAGAGTAAAATTCGCGGTGAGGTCAGCGAAGGCATGATTTGCGCAGAGGATGAGTTGGGTCTAGGAGATAATCATGACGGCATTATGGTGTTAGACGGCAGTCCAAAGCCAGGAACCCCTCTATCCGAGCTAATACCTGTGACTAAGGACGAACTCTTTGAAATAGGCCTAACCCCTAATCGCGCCGATGCTATGAGTCATTGGGGAGTCGCAAGAGATTTAAAAGCAGGACTGCTGCAAAAAGGAGTGGCGCTAGAACTCATTACCCCCTCCACCAGTAGCTTTCACGTAGACAAACGTTCCTTAAAAATAGAAGTTGACGTATTAGATCAAGATCGAGCTCCGCGATATGCTGGAGTCACAATTAATGAATTAAAAGTAGGGCCTTCACCGGATTGGCTGAAACATCGCTTAAGTGCCATTGGGGTAAAACCTATCAATAATGTGGTGGACGTCACCAATTATATCCTTCACGAATTAGGACAACCGCTTCACGCATTTGACGCGGCCCAAATCAAAGGCAACAAGGTCCTTGTTAAAACCGTTGCTCAAGATACCGAATTCATTACTCTAGATGGGGTCAGTCGAAAATTACACGCAGAGGATTTGATGATTTGTAATGCTGAGGAACCCATGTGCATCGC